>CAILAQ010000664.1 GCA_903832165.1 uncultured Bacteroidota bacterium
ACCGACAAGGATAATGAGATGAGTCTGACCGATGGCGATCTGATCGTACACAGCGCGGTGAATATCGACAACGGAGGGGTTACCGGCACCGGAATCACGGTATTTGATCCGGGAGCCAGCATCACGGCTTACCCGAATCCATCCGCAGGCATTGTCAACTTTAAAATAAAGGTTGATGAGAGCTCGATGGCCACCCTCGATATCCTGTCGATGAACGGAACGCTGGTTTGCCGGGTATACGAAGGGTACATCGACAGCTCCATGGGCACGGTGATCAACTACGACAGCAAGCTGCCGCAGGGCATTTATTATTATAGGTTAAGGACAGCTACAGGGGTACTTTATGGGAAGGTTGTGATAGCGAACAGTTACTAAAAAGTTTCAGAGTTTCAGAGTTTCAGGGTTTCAGGGTTTCAGGTTGCGGGTTGCGGGTATCGGAAAGCAGGTTAACCTCGGAGCGCCCCTTCTCCCGTGAGTGGAGCGCCAGCGCAGCGAGCGCGGGAGAGGGGGAAGGGGGTGAGGTGGATCGCTATTTAGAGTTGGCAACTTTAAGGATCAGGGGTTTTTCGCTCTCCAGCCGGAGCCAGATAATCAGATCATCAGAATCGGGATTGGAAACGATTCCCTGCCTGAAGTTTTTTCCCCCGGGAATTTTCTGCCCGTTAATCATGATTTCAGCATGCTGTTTTCCCCAGTTTCTGACAATGATTGCCGGATTCAATAAGGGAGAATCTTTACTGGCCTGAATGGTAAAATCAAGAGAGGAGTTAGCTGTTTTAGTTTTCTTTTCGATAACATAAGCTCTCTCGGATTGATCGTAAGTGCCATTTTGATAAGCACTTGAATTTAAGATAAGCTTTGGTGCCTGCAGCCAGGATTTTGCCATCGGCACTAAGTCCGTGGCCCCTTTGGCAGTCATCCCCTGCAGCATGATCCGGGTTCGGATGGTTTTTGTATGAATCAAATCATTCCATTGTACATTGGTGGTGAGGTTAAAATGACTGGGATGATCGGGTTTGACTACCCAGCGCCCGTCGCCCGGAATCTGAACCACCGGCCAGTGATTCCACCAGCCATACGCCGACGGGGAAGGATCTTCCCTGTATCCTTGCGCCATGTTGGCTGCATAGGTTCTGAAATTGGGTGAATCCCATTTTCCTTCCACTGTTTCCACCGGATTGGGTGAAATAATAAAAAAGGGTTTATATGCGGATTTTAGATTCACGAAGGACATATTGGCTCCTTTGGGATCAGGCATCTCCAGCTTCACGTTTTCATCCCAGGTATAATCTGCTGTTTCGCCCTTCATATTTACCAGGGTTAAACTTTTTTTATCAATTACATCACCCGGATATTTTCCCGGAGGTAAAAGAACGATCTGCTCCTCCCAGTCGTGCTTTCGTTCAGGCATCGAATAATGAAGCTCCATTTTGCGAATACCAACCTGATCGGGATAAATAGTATAAAATTCGTCGCACCATTCCCCCCTCGGATTATCCTTTTGTCCGACTATAACATCAAAGGCATCACTGAGTGCATAACGCCAGTGAATGATCACGCGGGCATCAGTATTCTCGATGATCCTGACATGTGAGTATTTACACAGTCGGTCCATAAGTGGTTCCGCACAACTCGAAACATCGCTTCCCCAGGTTTCGAGCCATTCGTTCGTATACCAGGTTCCGTTTTCACTCACCCAGCAAGGGACATAGCTGGTTCCCCTCCAAAACACCAGCTGCACGGGCGATTCATCGAACCTTACAAATACGTCGGGTACATCGCTGACCTTCCAGAGATCATCCCATTCCTTATAGTAATCGAGCTTCGTATAAAAGGCGCCAAAGCTGCCAGAACCTGTTTTTCCGATTGGGAAAAGTTTGCGGTCGCTAAGAGCCGGAGCCGGCAGATTTGAAGCAAAGGCAAATTCTTTTCTGATTTCCTCTCCGCTTTTGGCCCTTTCGTATATTTTCACCTCATCAAGAATCCCGTCCAGGTAGAAAAAGCTGTTTGTGGTGGTCAGTTGCCTCTCGTACCAGGTCTTTGATTGTGCATTTCTTCCAATCGTAACAGATCCATATAAAGTGGGGATGAAATTCCCCTTAATTTTCCCCGATACTGACTCTTCTCCGTTGATATAAATAGTGACCTTTTCACCGGGAATAAATACGGCAGCAACGTGAGCCCACTTACCCAGCGGGAGTGATGTTTCGGTTTCGATTTCCTGCCAGGAATTGCCTGCAGCGATTTTCATTCCGATATGACCCTCATTGTTGATCCCGAAAAAGAATCCGGTGAGTTCATCCTGCGAACAGTCGGCAATGGGCGACCACGCCCACGGATAGGCTGCCAGTGCTATCCACGATTCAACCGTTATGGCTCCAACTGGTTTTTTGACATTATTAAGTTTACGTTCGATAAAAGCGGTAAATCCATCAAACTTGAGTGCTGTACCGTGAACTCCGGAAACACTTTCAAGACTTCCGATAAATGAGTCGGTTCCCTTTTCCGGGGGCTTATTGAACGACCAGTGATAAACCAGGCCCGGATCGGTAGATTGATCCGTTTGTGATAACGCAGATTGGACGGATAAAAGTAGCAGGGAAAGGGAGCCAAGGGCTACCAGCCGGTTTATTTTTGATTTCATAATTTTTAAAAATAGGTTTTTACAGCAAACTCAAACTGATTCATAAAGATTTCCTTGATGGCCGATACATTGTTTTGCTCATAAAATAATAGCATCGCTTTTTTATAATCAATGGAATCGACCGTTCTGAATGAAATGGGACAGAATTTTGCATGCATCAGGACTGCATTGCTTACAATTCTGGCAGTCCTTTTATTTCCGTCCAGGAATGGCTGAATATAGGAGATAAGTACTAATACGAGAAATGCTTGTTCGAAAATATTATTTTTCATATTGATCATTAAACAGGCGTCTTGCAATGCCTCGGTCAACTGAAATTCATTATCCAGTGGACGATAATTGGTACCAGAGATGCCAATCCGCCTGTTTCTTACATTCCGTTCAATATTCAGTTCCTTAATTAAAATGCTGTGAATATCCTCAATTTTCGAGACAGATAATGGATTTAGATAATCCGGATTTTGAATAATAAAATCCAGAGCATCCTTGTGGTTTAACAGCATGATGGCCTCTTCTTTAGTCTTTCCTGAAGCCGTTTCCTTTTCCTTCAAAAGCCTTTCGGTTTCTAATAATGAATAGGTGTTTCCTTCAATCTGGGATGATTTCCAACTTAAATCAATGGCTAATCTCTCAAATTCTTTATTATATTCATTAGCCGACAGTTGCGAAACGTTTATCGCAAAAATTCCCTGAAGGTCATGTAGCTTTAATAATTCGCTTGCGGTAAAAACAGTATGTTTTGCCAGCACATCGGAGATTATGGAAAAATTAAACCCCTCCCTGATTTCCCGTTCATCAATTTCCTTCTGATAATATAGCTCAATATCAAAAGGCTGAATCACCTCATATATCTGAGACAGGGAATATTTAGTCCCTTTCCCCTGACCTTTTGAGGACAGGTATTTCTCCGAAATCAGTTTTGTCAACACCCTTTTTAACGTGGCATAACTCACTGGAATATTTACCTGATCGAAGATCTCCTTTGAAGAGCATTCGCCGGTATTCCTTACGAATTCAATGATTTGCTGTTCCCGGATATTCATGGTCTTTTAAAATTCGGCTCATAAAGTTAGCTATTGTGGCTCAAATTATCAATTTTTTGAGCTCAATTTGTTTTATGGATGAGCCACAATGAATGATTTCATTAATATTTCTTATTTTCGAGGAACACATTTCCGGGACATTAGCTCAGTCGGTTCAGAGCGCTTGCTTCACACGCAAGAGGTCGGCAGTTCGAACCTGCCATGTCCCACTAGAGAGAAAGACTAATTTTCTTGCTGATAAATTTCTCAATACTCTCTTTGGGGAAAGTTATGGTGTAAATACTTTTCACTCCAAGCTTCTCCTTTAAAGTCGCACCTTCAATTTTTTTAACTTTTGATCTCTCAAACACCTCAACATCATACGATTCACCAGCTACTCCAGCTAACGTTAGTTGATAGGTTTGTGTTTGGGGGTCGAATCGCTCTTTCTCTATCTTCAGCTGAATGTCTTTTTCGTTGGGTTTAATATAATGCAGGTTGTGGAAAACGCCAACGCCTCCTTTTGTGAAGATCACAATATCGTCTTTCCCATTTAATACCATTGCGGGTATTTCCACCTTGATATTCTGTACCCTATTTGATACGTTGAACTTAACATCTTTGCCATTTACATTAACAGAGGTGATTTGAGTTGCCAGGGGTAGTATTGCAGCAAAGGTTAAAGTGACTTTGTCGGTTGCTTTTGAGTCAAGTGAATAGCGATAACTCTCTTCAGCTTGCTTGTAGGCCAGATGAATAACTTTCTGCCCAATGTGAATGTTTTTAACATTTGCCGAATTCCAGTCAACCGGGAAAGCTGGTGCCAGTGTAACGGAATTATTAAATGCGTCAGCTTCCAATCCCAGCATTCCGTCTGTCAGAGCAAGTACACTCAATGCAGTTGACCATTGCTGATGGGTGCAGATCCCTGAAAATTGCAGCGCATCGCCCGCAATTACCTCTGGCAGGTTGCCATAATCCCAGTAGATATAGTTTTTAAGATTTCCCAGGATATGCCTGTACCCTTGCATGTTTAATCCGGCCTTATACTCTTCAAGCGATGCGCAACCTGTGAAAAAAGGCCAGATATTTCCATACTGGTAGCCCCCGATAGCGTAGAATGGGCTATCGTAGCCAACCATTCTGACACCCCAATCGGTGGAGAAATATTTCGAAGAGAAATTTTCCGCTGTTTTAATTGCTTGCTGCTGGTCTGAAAACCCGAAAAATATTGGAGTACCACCCAAAATGCATTTCTCCTTCTGATAGGTGCCATCTTTCATCAAACCATGATTATAAAATCCTGATTCGTCATTCCAGAAATTCTTATTTATCTTATTTACAACAACATCCATGTCTTTTTTAAAGAGTTTTCCCTTTTCTGCCTTACCCAGTGAATTAGCCATATAGGCTGCCTCTCTAAGAGCTGCTGCCCAGCATGATGCCAGATAGACTTCTGTGTGTGCGCCGAAAAGTTGGTAGCACTCCTGCCACCCATGTCCAACATTTGTATTTTCAATCAAAAGGTCTCCATCGGTATCTGTTGAATAGCAGAAATCCATTGCTTTCGCAATTTTATCCCACTCCTTGCGAATAAATTCAATATCGCCCGATCTCTTCAGATAATATCCGGCAAGTACTACATATAACGGGGTGGCATCAGCAGCATCATAATGTACAGATCCACTTGTGGTAAGCTCATGATAGACTTTACCTTTCGGATCCTGATATTTTCCAAAAGTAGTTAGTATCTCCCGCACCTTTTGGTAGTCCCCCAGGCTCGAAAGAGCCATGCTGCTGAATTCTGTATCTCTGCCAAAATACCACGCGTAGCCGGGTCGGCCACTTACCTCATGATCACCGCCCCATCCTCGCGCGGTGGTAAAGAAACCAGACATCAAAGAGCTTCCTATTGATGGAGTATGGCAATAGAATTTATCAGTTGATATAAGGGCCCATCGATAAGCCTCATTAAAGAGTGAATCGCTGGAAGTGATTGATAATAGACTTTTGTCAAACGAGTTGAAATAGTCATTTGCTTTTCGGTTTAACTTTTCAGCACTCCCCATATTTTGATTGATCAAATCTGCCGATTGTTTTAATCCCACTTCACCGCCACTGAGGTAGAAGTTTAAGCTATTCTGAACGCCTGAGAATTCATACAAGAAGGATACTTGCTTGTGTTTTGCTTTAACGGTATTGAACTTGTCGATATTTCTATCCTTAAATTCACAC
>CAILAQ010000665.1 GCA_903832165.1 uncultured Bacteroidota bacterium
ACCCAGTGGAGGGTGCCTTTTACCTTGCGCTGTGCTTCGCCGGACCCGCTGTGGCTGGCGGAATCGTAGGTAACATGAATCTCAGTAACCTGACCATCAGCATCCTTTACAAACGATTCACATTTAACAATGTAGGCCGATTTTAGCCGGACTTCATTGCCTGGCGAAAGGCGGAAATATTTCTTTGGAGGATCTTCCATGAAATCGTCGCGCTCTATAAATAATTCGCGGCTGAAAGGCATTTTGCGTGTGCCGGCCGATTCATCTTCAGGATTATTTACCGTTTCCAGTTCTTCTATCTGGCCAACCGGATAATTATCAATTACAAGTTTAACAGGATTAAGGACAGCCATCACACGGGGGGCAAGCTTATTGAGGTCCTCGCGAACGCAGAATTCCAGCATGGCCACGTCGATAACATTTTCCCTTTTGGCAATCCCAACCAGTTCTGTAAAAGCACGGATGGATGCCGGGGTATAACCGCGACGGCGCAACCCGTGGAGAGTTGGCATGCGGGGATCATCCCAGCCGCTAACATGACCTTCATTAACCAGCTGCAGCAGCTTACGTTTGCTCATGATGGTATAGCTGAGGTTCAACCGGGCAAACTCAATCTGCCGGCTCGGGAAAATTCCCAGCTCAGCGATAAACCATTCATAGAGTGGACGGTGAGGAACAAATTCGAGGGTGCACAACGAATGGGTAATTCCTTCGATCGAGTCGCTTTGTCCATGCGCCCAGTCGTACATCGGGTAGATGCACCATTTGTCCCCGGTGCGATGATGATGTGCATGACGGATGCGATACAGGATCGGATCGCGCATGTGCATATTCGTGGAGGCCAGATCAATCCTGGCTCTCAGTGTTTTTGAATCATTCGGGAACTCGCCGTTTTTCATCCGCTGAAACAGGTCGAGGCTTTCCTCGATGGATCGGTCGCGGTAAGGACTGGGTTTGTCAGGCTCGAAATCGGTTCCACGGGTGGCATTCACCTCATCAGCAGAAAGGTCGCAAACATAAGCCTTGCCTTTCAGAATCAGTTTCAGCGCAAATTCATAGAGCTGATCAAAATAGTCTGAAGCATAATATTCCCGGTCGTCCCACTCGAAGCCCATCCACTTGATATCCTTGCGGATAGCATCAACATAGGAGGTGTCTTCGGTGATCGGGTTGGTATCGTCGAAACGGAGATTGCACTTGCCACCGTACTCCGTTGCAATGCCGAAATCCAGGCAAAAAGCTTTCGCATGACCGATATGCAGGTATCCGTTTGGTTCAGGTGGAAATCGTGTTTGCACGCGGCCTCCATGTTTGCCCGATTTAAGATCCTCTTCAACAATCTGTTCGATGAAATTCAACGATTTCGGTTCTTCTATTTTTGGTTCGATATTTTCTCCGGTCATGGCAGCTATATGCTTAAAAATTGAGGGTACAAAGATAGTGATTATCGAAGGATGAATTTAGAGGCTCGAAGACCAATGTTGAATGCTGAAATTGCAAAGTCAAAATTTGCGACATGTCGTGGTCAGGGACGGGGTTCCCGCCTTCGCGGGAATGACAACTCTCTGAGGCTAATTTGATTTTGGAACTTCAAAATTCAAAACTGGCCCTCGAATCTCTAAATTGTTTTATTGCTTCGTTCTGGAAAGCTCAACGCTCACCGCCTTGATCTTTCCGCCCATGGGAGGGTTCATTTTGGAGACTTTGACAGAGGCCTTATCGAGTTGAGGAAATTTGGCGAACAATGCATCAAGGATCCTGCCGGCAATATGTTCAAGGAGATAACTCTTTTCCTTCATCTCCAGTTTGATCAGATCGTAAGCTGTTTGATAATTCAGGGCATCATCAATCCGGTCAGTCTCGCAGGCCCGTTTCATATCCGTTTCCATCAAAAGGTCAACAATAAACCTATTCCCGACAATACGTTCCTCCTCGAAACATCCGTGGAACGAATAAAACTCCATCTGCTCAATCCGGATCTGGCCCATTTTTGAATGATTTGAGGGCAAAGATAGTAGTTTAGATACCCAATTATTGAAGTAAGAGATTCCAATTCAGAATTACGAGTTCCGAGGTACAAGATTCAGGGCACCATGAAGTAATAGGTTTCTACTTCACGAATACTTGAATCTCCAACTTCGGCATTCGGAATTCTGAATTGGAATCTCAACCCTCTTACTTCAAAAGTACGGTAACTGGTCCTAACAACCCGCTCTCGAACAGTGCGTCGTCTTTTTTGTAAAAGTGGTGCGTGGTAAACGTAAACCGTTTGCTAGGCCGGGGAGTTCCGTTCAGCAGCCACTCGGGCCACTTGCCGTCTTTAACTCCGTCGTCGGGCATCGATTCGTCGCCAATCAGCCTGTTTGCCCATAGATTGGCCACTTCAATCACCAGCTTATTGCCCCTCTTCTTTATCGCTTTCGATAGGTCAACCTGCCATGGAGAGGTCCAGATTACCCCCAGATCTATGCCGTTCAGCCTGACCCTCGCCATGTTTTTAACAATGCCAAGATTGATATACAGACCCGATCCTTTCACGGATTTATAGGATTCCGGCAGATCGAAAGTTTTTGTGTAGGTGGCAATTCCTGAATAATGGCGAATGCCTTCCTCGGGCCGCTTCGACCAATCTGTGAGTGATTCAAAAGCAGCGTTGGCAGGACCACCCCAGGCAGTATCAAACGCCACGCTCCAGGGGCCTTCGATAGTCATAACCGATTTTTCGGCAGGGAAGTTCACTGTAGTTGCGGCCTTCTGCGGAACACTTTTTGCCACTTTATAAAATACGATGAACCAACTCTGTGAGGCATCGAATTTTATTTTTAACGACACCCCTTTTTTCGATACGGTAAGATTATTCAGTGGCTTTATCTCTCCGGTAACCGCATCCCAGATCTCTGCCTTAATGGTGCCGGCGCGGAAAAGGCACTCTTCTTCCACCTGGTTGTCGGTACGGTTGGAAACAAAATAGATATCGCGGTCGGCGAGCTTGCGGTGGTTGTACCTTATGGAGCCTGAAGCCGTAAAATCAGGATTCACGCCATAACGCTGAAGCAGCGCAGCGGTGGAATCATACGGCGGGTAAAGTTCTGTTGATATTTGTCCTGCTGAATTTGGCGCTGTTATCAGTGACGCCGGCGCAGGCACAATCAGCTTGATGCCCCATAGTTCATGCGCCATTTTCAGCACTTCAGCGTCGCAAGCCGGATAATTCACCAGCGACGGTGATTTCATGGGAGGATTGCCTGTGATCAGTGCTCCGGCTTTTGCCAGCGAGCCTATTTTGGCAAGCAGTTCCGGTGTCATGGTTTCCACATCCGGCATAACCAGTACGCTGTATGAGGCGCCGCCGGGGAATGCGATTTTGCCGTTTTTTACGAATGCATCTTTTAACAGATTTGGGGAGCAGCCATCGAAGGAGTAACTTTTCTTATCGGGAAGGACAGCTGTTCCTTCCAGTGCCGATGCCGGAGCGCGGAAAACGAACGGGGCGCCTTCGGGCGTGAGATACAGGATATCGGCCACTGACAATCCCTGCGACAGGATATAGGAGCATCTTGTAACATATTTATGATAGGCAGGAACCATGGGCCACCAGGTCTGTGTGCGGTCCCAGTGTACTCCATAAGGTCCCATGGTTACGCCAGGTTTCAGGTTGTCGCCATAGGGTTTATGCGCAAATGTGTGGTAAACGAAACGATTGATACCCATGCTGAAAGCCCAGTCGCTCTGGTCTTTCATGTTACCCGGATATTTTTTCCAGGCCTCATACCAGTCTGCGGTAAAAGATTCCGCTGCTACTACCGGCTTGCTCTGCACATGCGCAATGGAGGTGGATTCAATGCAGCTGAAAGCCGAATTAAAACCGAACTTATCCGTCCAGAATTCACACATCGGCACATCGGCAACG
>CAILAQ010000666.1 GCA_903832165.1 uncultured Bacteroidota bacterium
ATACTGATCGAGTACCTGTGTGAAGGGAGTAACCTGGCTAATGATAGGATACTCGCTCTCCGCCCGGTATTTTACCGTGATATTCAGCTTTTTGAGGGCAGCAAAATTTAAATCGAGATAGGGCTGATAAATCAGGTAAGTATTGTCAGTTACATCGGTTACCGGCCGACTGTACTCGGCGGCGGCACCCACCTTGAAGCTCAGTTTTTTGTTTAATGACAAAGAATAATAGGCATAAAGCTTGTGACGAAATTCGTGCATACCGAAATTGGCGGAGTCAATGATGAACGGGACTAATGGCAGGAAGCGGGTATTCGCGGCATATTCGTTATTAAGGTTGCGCCAGGTATTGCCATATCCGGCATTTATGGCCGACTTTTCATTGATCGTATGGTTGATCTCAACATAAAATTTGGTGAAATCCTTGTGATTGCTACCCGTCTCATAACGTTCGAAATTATTGCTCTGGAGGAGGCTGTTCGTGTAAGTGTCGGAGTAACGATCATAGGTGAACTCCGCGTTCAGCTTCGTGGCATCACTTATTTTGAAAATATAAAAAAGGGTATTGGTGATATCCCTGGTATCAGAACTGTTTTCGGAGTGCGATGTGTACTGATTGATCAGTGAATTATTCAGGAATTGAGACACATTGAAGTCCGTTATAGTGCTTTGCCTGGCCGGGAACGCAGAAACCGTGCTCTCGAAACTCAGCGTATGCCTCGGGTTCAGGTAATAATCCAGTCCGGCGGTATAGCTGTTGCTGAACATTTTTACGTCCAGGTTACCTGCAGGATCAGGCGCCCTGTACTGTATGCTGCTGCCGTTGGCATAAACCTGATCCTGAACACCCGGAATCCGCAGGGAATTGTAGATGCTGCTGCCTTTTACATATAAATTGACTTTATCATACGTATAGTTGTAAGTTAACGTGGAATAATTGATCGGAAAGGGCTTGTTTACCTTGGTGTCCGTATCGAGCAGACCATTCTCCATAAGGGAAAGCTCTGTGCCTCGGTAGTCGCTTTTCAGTATGATATTGATGACGGCCGTATAACCTTCGAGCGCGTACCTACCACCCGGATTGCGCATGATTTCCACCTCCTTGATCCGGTCGGGCGAAAGGTTTTTGATGTACTCCTGATTCTTTTCCAATCCGTTAACCAGCATAATCACATTTTTATCTCCATCAACACTGATGGTGCGGTTATACCGATCGTAGGAGAGTCCGTTCATCCGCTCAAGCACATCGAGGGTATTGCTGCTTCCTTCCCGCATTTTGGAAGTCACCACATGCACATCTTTATCAATGGCGTACCTTTTGGTAGCACCACTGATCATGACTTCACTGAGTTCCTTGGTGCTGGCTTTCAACCTGATGGTACCAAGATATTTGTTCTCGGTTCCAAGGGCCACCGCTATTGTGTCGGGTTGGTATCCCACAAGACTGATTATAAGGCGATATGATCCCGGGTTCAACGGGATCTGGAAATGTCCATTTTCATCGGTAATCCCTGCGGCCACTACACTGTCTTTCTGAAAAATAGCACTGACGTGGCAAAACGGGAGTACTTCCCTCGTTACGGAATCCTTTACCTGACCCGATACTTCCACCTGGGCCACGGACGGCATAGTAAAACTGGAAAAAACGAAAATGATTGCTGTAAGGGTAGTAGTTCTTCTCATCTTGAAAAAACTTTGGTGTATGACGAAGAACTGGGCAAATCGTTACAAATGACTATTAAAGTTTAACTTTTTCTGGTATCGGCAGCAATAACTATTCATTGTTTGTTGTTCCGGATCAGATATTGGAAGGTTTGCAGATTTGATTCGGCGTAAACATTCATTTTATTCACTATTTCAGGTCGTTCTTCAGCATAATCACGGGTGTCTTTATTACGGTACCGGTAAAGTTTTTTTGAATGGTCATTTCTTACGATCAGAAACCACTCATCATCCATGACTCCGTATTTGTCGTCTGCGCCAAAGAATATAAAAGGCCTGCTTTCCTTAAAAAGATTGATGCCAAGGGTATTGTTTGTGTACGGTAATTTTAACAGTCCCATAATGCTTGGAAAAATATCGATCTGACCGGCCATATCGGTAAATGTTTCAGGTACGGTGAGGATATCAGGGGCATAAAATAGCAATGGAGTATGATTGTAATCAACGGACATCTCATACGTGGCATCGATCGGTGCGCCGTGGTCAGCAACAAAAACAAAAAGGGTGTTTTTGAACCACGCCTGCGCAGAAGATAATTTTATGAATTTCATCAATGAATAATCGGAATAGAGAATTCAAACATGAAATCATCGGGTACGCCAAGGGTTGTCTTTATCTTGCTGGCAGGGTAATCAGGTTTGGCTATGACTGTGTCGCAATCATTAGCCTTTAAAAAACCCTCAACGTTATCAAACTGGCCGTCGTGAGTGGCGAAGTAAATCGTTGAATACCCGTTATCTTTTAAGGCACTGAAAATTCCGTTAAAGGTATGTATTCCAGAAGTATACGCATTTTCAATGTAATAACCCCGTTTTGAAATACTGTCGAGGAAGGGTGTGAGGTGGTTTCCATTTCCATGCCTGTCCAACTTTGCTGCACTCATGCTTTCCATTATAACGACTACCACATTAGGGTGGCTGGCATTCGCGCTGTCAGGGACAATTTTCCTCAGGAGGGGAAAATCCGGATCCGGACTCTTGATGTTTAACTGGTTTTGGACAATAGCAACCGCCCTGGCATTTTCCATGAGGTTAATAGCCTTATTTTCCTCTTTTCGGCTATCCAGATAGCTTCTCAGAAAAGTAAAGTTTGGATTTAAACCAAGCTGATTCAGAAACGCATTATTCGAGAAATAAGCGGTTCCCACCCGGATGGGTGATTTTTCTTCCAACCGGCCCCTGATCCCAATCAATATCAACCCGATAAATATCACGGACAAAGCGATCTTAGTAACTAAGTGTACGGAATCTTGCCCTGGGGTTTCTGAAAATATTTTCTTCAGTAATCTGTAAAAAATGTAAACAAAAATACTAAAGGGTATGATTGCCAGCCAGTAACGTGGTTCCTCAATAATCATTTTAAAGACAAAAGCAGGACTGTCGAGCCAGACAAATGCAGTAATGGAAAATCGTGAAAAGAAATTATGAAATAGGGGATATCAATTGCACTGACTGCAAATGCCAGGCAAAACAGGATCAAAACAAATAGGAAGATGATTTTGTTAATCACCCGGGGACTGCCTTTGAAGAAGGAGAAGAAGGCCGAGAAAAAGAATGGCAGGAGCAGGATATAACCGCATACGACAAGGTCAAAACGCAAGCCCATAACAAAGGCATGAAAAATATCCCGGCCTCTTACTGAATCGTCAATCCTTGCAGTTTCGGTCAGGAACAAAATCAACCGGAATAGGGTAAAAATCAAAAGACCGGTAAGATAGATCTTTAAAAACTTTAGAATGGAGGCCGGAATGTACCTGGTGATATTCATAGTTTGGGTTTTTCGACTTTCTTATCCCTCAGTATTCTGTCAATATAATCCTTTGCCAAGGTTGTCCGGGGTACCTTGAACCCGAACCATTCGCTCAGCGGCAAATCAAAGCCGATGCCACGCATATAGTTGAACAGCGAGA
>CAILAQ010000667.1 GCA_903832165.1 uncultured Bacteroidota bacterium
CTGCTGTTAAACTCAGACCTGATATTTTAGCTCAACTTGTTTAGAGTAGAGCATTTGTATGATATTTTTTAAGTTCCTCAGAAATTCTTCGACAGAAAGAGATAGAGCTATTTTAGCCTGTACTGAAAAACTTGAAAGTATATAAAAGATAAGAGACGGGAGTGCCGCCCCGGCCAATTTGACCAGGTTAAGCACCAGGATGATGCAGGCAATCCACGATTCGCTGGTTTCTCTAAGCCTGGCTTTTACACGGTTTAACCCGTATGCTGTTTTAGCTTGACCAAACTTACCTTCGATTGGATTACGTTCTCCCGGACTTACGTGTTGTTGCACAGCCGATGGCCTACCTAGTGGTTTGGCCAGCAGCCTGATTCCTTTCTCCTTTAGGGCAGCCCGGTTAATACGGTTGCAGTAGATCTGATCAGCCAGAACCTCCTTGGGATAAAAACCAAAACGATTCCGGTATTTCTCGATGTATTCCATCATATGGCTTCCTTCATTAAAGGCATCCCAGCTCAGCTCATCCAAAAAAGAGATCCCGTCAATGAGTGAGAGGTGAATCTTTGCCCCAAACTCGACTTTTGCCTGACTTTTCCCGCGAACGATTGGTCTGACATGAGGTTGATGGATACTGACGATCCTATCATCAATGCGATGAACGCCATTGCTATACATTTGCTTCTGTTGCGCATAAAATGTGTTTAGCACCAGAAGGTATTTATGGCTTTGCGGTTTGAGCGGAATCGTTTGATATGAGTCTAATAACCTGTTGATTGAATTAAGATTGCGCTTTAAAAATCTTAACTGGCTACCAGTAGCTTTGCGAATTTCTTTGTGAGTTTTATTCTTCTTCTGAGCAGTTTTCAAATAACGTTTACGGGCAACTTTTCGGTAAGTCCTGGGCTTTTTCTCATGCAGGACAGGGTTGTAGAGTTTGTCGATCAATTGCTCCGATTTCTCTCTCGCATCTGATAACAGGTCCAGATCCGTTGGATAGGCGATATCCTGAGGGCAGGCAGTTGCATCAAAGATGATTCTGCCTTTGTTTTCAACCTGAGAGAAATTAGAAAGGTTGTCCGAACCGGATGAATCCCCGTCATCTTTTTCGGGTTTTCTATTATCGTTTTGCGAAACAAAATTAGCCCTTAATTCAGCTATCTTTTCGTTCATTGCATTCAGGCTATCCATGCCAAGTTTCTTCCGGAAATCAACAAACAGAGAGGCATCAAACGGTGGTTCTTTGATGAAGCTTGTATAGCCCAGAAAGTACTGCATATAAATGTTTTCAGCTATCTGATCAACTGCCTCACGATCGTCAAGATTACACATGTGTTTAATGATTAGAGAACCTATAACAATTCTAGGATTTAACCCAGGACGTCCCGTATTGCTCACAGGTACATTCTTGAGATATAACGAACTAATCTCGTCCCATGGAATCAGTCCTGCGAGTACTACCCATCTGTTATTAGGATTAAGTTCACGCTCGAATGGACTCTTAAAAGCATCCAAAGTAAGTTGATTCGGACTCATGTAGGCTGGAGCAGGTGCATGCTTTCTTTTTGACTTTTCCATAATTCCTTGCACTTAGTTATCCAAATATCGTTATAAATATTTAAATTTCAGCATTCAAATAGTTTTTAAGCAGACCCTATTTATAACCACACCACCA
>CAILAQ010000668.1 GCA_903832165.1 uncultured Bacteroidota bacterium
GATGTACATGATATCGGAAAAAATATTGTAGGAGTTATTCTTCAATGCAATAATTATGAGGTAATTGACCTTGGAGTGATGGTTCCGGCCGAGAAGATAATTGATACCGCAATAAGAGAAAAAGCATCTATGATCGGCCTTAGCGGACTGATTACTCCATCATTGGAAGAAATGGCATATGTGGCAGGAGAAATGAAGAAGGCCGGACTTCATATTCCCCTTCTGATCGGAGGTGCAACTACCTCTGAATTGCATACAGCACTCAGGATTGATCCTTTTTATGACGGACCCGTGGTCCATGTGAGGGATGCCTCCAGGGTGGTGGGAGTTTCCAGTCATCTGCTTTCTGAGGATAAGGGAGAGGCAAGGAAAATAGAGATAAAGGCCGACTATGATAAAATTCGCAAGGAATACGCTGGCCGTGACCATTCAAAAGGCTATATATCATTAGCTAAGGCCAGGGCAAATGCCCTTAAACTGAACTGGAATGAAGGAGCTGGCATTATCAGGCCAAATCACCAGGGATTTAAAGAGTTTTTCGATTATCCGATCGAAAAGCTTATCCCGTATATCGATTGGTCCTTTTTTCTATACACATGGGATATCCGTGGCAGGTACCCGGCAATTCTTGAAGATCCGCTCAAAGGTGCCGAAGCAAAAAGCCTGATAGCTGATGCTGAAGAAATGTTGCGTGATATCCTTGAACATAAATGGTTGAAGGCTAATGGAATAATTGGTATCCTTCCTGCAAATTCCGATCAGGAGGATATTGTCGTTTTTGATCACAAAGATCCGGCACAAGTCCTGGAGAGATTCTATTTTTTGAGGAATCAGGAAGTTAAGGATGCCGGAGAGCCTAATCTCTGTCTGGCTGATTTTATTGCGCCTGAAAACCTTGGGAACAGGGATTTTATTGGCCTGTTTGCTGCAACTGCCGGAATCGGCTGCGATGAAAAAAGTCGGGAATTCGCTGCAGAGAATGATGATTATCGTTCCCTGATGATCAAGGTTCTCGCTGATCGACTTGCCGAAGCATTTGCGGAATTGCTTCATGAAGAGGTGAGAAAGGAAATCTGGGGGCATTCGCCTGCAGAAAACCTTAAAACAGAGGAACTCCTGAAAGAAGCCTACAGCGGAATTCGTCCGGCTATCGGCTATCCAAGCTGCCCCGATCATGAGGACAAGCTAACCCTCTTCAGAATTCTCGATCCCGAAAAACGAACGGGAATTGTTCTTACTGAAACTCTGGCCATGCACCCCGGTGCTTCCGTGGCAGGGCTCTATTTCGCCCACCCGGATTCGCGCTACTTTCAGGTTGGCCGGATCGGCGAAGAGCAGATTAATGATTATGCCCGGCGCAGGGGAATATCTGTGCTTCACGCTGAAAAGCAAATGGCAACACACCTGAACTATAAATGAAAGTTACCGAACACATTGAAAAATTAACAGGGCCGAAGTTTTCTTTTGAAATACTTCCGCCGACCAAAGGATCAAGTATCCATACCATTTATGATACGCTCGATCCTTTAATGGAGTTTAAGCCTCCTTACATCAATATTACTTATCATCAGGCTGAAGTGGACCTTAAAGAACGGCCGGATGGATTACTCGAACCAAAAGTGGTGAGAAAAAGGCCCGGAACAGTAGCCATCTCTGCCGCTATTCAAAACAGATACAGGGTGGATGTGGTTCCTCACTTGATTTGTGGTGGTTTCTCTAAGGAGGAAACGGAAGATGCCCTTATCGACCTGCACTACCTGGGCATCCATAATATTTTGATTGTAAGGGGAGATGCAAATCCCTTGACCGGAAGGTTTTTAGCCACTCGAAACGGACATGTTCATGCCATTGACCTGCTCAAACAGGTGGTTGAACTCAATAAAGGCAAATATCAGGAGGAGGATCTGGAGAATCCGGAGCCTCTTGACTTTTCGCCCGGAGTGGCTGCGTATCCTGAAAAACATATAGAAGCACCAAATTTCGAAAGCGATCTTGCACATCTTAAGGCTAAAATTGATGCCGGCGCTGAATATGTTGTCACCCAGATGTTTTTTGATAACCGCAAATTCTTTAGTTTCGTTGAAGCCTGTCGTGCTCAGGGAATTATGGTCCCTATAATTCCAGGCATAAAGCCGGTTTCAATAAAGCGTCACCTGAATATTCTGCCTCAAACCTTTAAAGTCGATATTCCTACTGAGCTTTCGAGAGAAATGGATAAGTGCAAAACTAATGATGAGGTCAGGCAGGTGGGCATTGAATGGGCCATAC
>CAILAQ010000669.1 GCA_903832165.1 uncultured Bacteroidota bacterium
AGCGGCATTCCCCTGCGATGCATCAAATATTACGGTTATCGAATCACTTTCCGTTGGAAATGCAGGCTCCGTGCGCACAATCTGCGACTGAAGCGACATGGAAACAAGGAGGAAAACGGATGCTAAAAGGGATATCTTTTTCATTTCTTATCCAGAATTATCGAATTTTCGTATCAGCCACGAAATTACAAATATTATCCGTGAGCCCCCTAAAAAAAAGCCCGCTTCACCAATGAAGGCAAGCGGGCTTTTAAGAAAGGCAAAGGTTAGTTTTTGGTTATCACATACGTATAAATCGGACCTCTGAGGTCGAGTACAATTGTATAATTACCAGCAACAGCAATAGGGATATTTGCACCACCATACTCCAGCGAGAGGTTGGTTTTATTATCACCTAAGTTGATGTCCCAGGCATCGTTGGCGCGGAATTTCAACTCTCCGGCCACAAGCGCGAGTTTAACCGACAAGGTATTGGTTGCCGGATCATAGGCCAATTTCTGGTCACTGTCCCATCCGCCGGCGGTAGCGTTTCCGATTACGCCCCAAACCGTTCTTACACTGGTGTATGTCAGCGAGGGAATGTTGACATTAAGCTTATACATACCGACATCGCCTGCGACTATGTTGGCACCACCGGGATTCAGCGTTCCGTCGGCCCCATCATCGCCCCAGTTTTTATCCCAGCTGGGCCCGTCGGTAAACTTGAAGTTTACAGCGGCAGTGGAAAACCATACATATCCCTCATATTTACCATCGCTCAATAAAGCGCTGATTACCGGAGCTTTATCCGGTGCCCAGCCCTGATAGGAACCTGGTACATATAATTTAGGATAATTTACGATCACCCGATACGGCTTAACCGATAAGGTTACAGCATTTGAATAGGAGGTAGCCACCTTGTCATTGACTGTGGCGGCAATTCGCACCTGAATGTCAGCGGCAACAGCAGGCGTAAGCTCCGCAGCCATCAGTATGTTGTTAAGTTCACCGTAAGTGGTTGTTGCTGTCAGTGCAGTGGTGGTAATCATGGCAACCGGTGTTGCAAAATTATCACCCGGCATGCCCAGTTCAACCTTATAGGTAACTGCAGCAGCAAATCCATAATTGGTGGCGGCCGACCAGGCAAAAGTCACTACCTCGGTGGCATTGGCTTCAGTAAGCACCAAACTTACTCCCGCGGCGGGAGCCGTTATTGCCGGTGCAGTAGGATCCTGGAGTACCGGACCAACTTCCGCTTTCTGGCAGGAGGCAAGAACCAGGGCTGCAGCCATTACAACATATAATAATCTATATTTCTTCATTGTCTTTGTGTTTTATTGTCTGATTAATATCCCGAATTCTGTATAAGGTTCGGATTTGCACCGATATCTGAGGCAGGAATTGGGAACAGGTTGTATTTGGAATCAACTCCGACACCATCTTTTACATTTCCTTTCCACGGCCACAAATAGGAATCACTGGTGAATTTTCCGAAACGGATAAGGTCAGTTCTGCGGGTGCATTCCCAATACATTTCTCTTGCGCGTTCATCCAGAATGAAATCAAGAGTAAGGTCGATTCCGGCTATATTTCCTAAAACATCGCCATATGACCTTGTTCTCAACGCATTCACTAATTCCAGTGCTTTTGATGTACTTCCGCCACCTCCGCGAAGAACAGCCTCTGCATACATCAGATAAACATCAGCTAACCTGAACATAGGGAAGTCTGTATCCACAAAATCAGTTGCTGATCCACCTACGCCGGTCGAAGTGACATTTTTGAATTTAGCAACAGCCCATCCGGAGGTAAAATCATCCTGAACTTTGGTAATCTCAAGATTCTGTCCGTTGGTGTGGAATAACGCACGATGATCGTAACTCTCTCTAACAAGGGTATAAGTATAATCAGGAGCACCCAGTTTCAGAGTCACATTGTAGGTTCCGGAAGCAGCAACGGCAATATTGGCACCACCAGCATCCAACTTGCCGTTTGGCCCGTCGTCGCCGTAATTAATATCCCAGCCGCTGTTTGCGCGGAACTTGATTTCGCCGACTTTAAGGTCAAGCGTTAAGGTCCACAAACCGGTTGCTGCATCGAACGACATTTTCTGATCGCTGTTCCATCCGTCTTTTGTTGCCGAGCCGATAATACCCCATACCGTTTTTACCATGGTATAGGTTAAGGTATTCAGATCAACATTCAGTTTGTAGTATCCGGCTTCAGCAGCAACAATGTTCGCACCGTTTTTATCCAAAGTTCCATTGGCTCCGTCGTCACCATAATTAACATCCCAGTTAGGCCCTTCAGTGAATTTAAACAGTGTGCTGGCATCCTTGAAATTAACAAACCCTTCATAAGTCTTATCACTCTTAACTGAAGCCAGTGTTGGTGCAGTTGCCGGCGCCCAGCCCTGATGCGAACCCGGTACGTAAATCACCGGATAAGTTGACTTTTTAGCAATAACCACAGGTGAAACCTGCAATGGTCCTGTTAAATTAGGAAAGAATTTATGAACCAGGTTTTTGGTAGTACGTGTTCCGGCCCAGCCTCCTGTAATACCAAAATCTTTAGGAACCATGGTACCGCCGACCGAAGCAAAAATAATGAAATCCATTCCGCCGTAAGTCTTGGAACGTAAACCATCAAACGTTACGGGGAAAATAATCTCTTTCGATGTATTATTATCCGCCAGGAAGTTATCCTGATAGTTCGGGGCAAGTGTATATCCTGCACCAATAACTTTGTCGCAGTAAGTAACACATTCATTATTTTTTGCAGCTCCCGTATATACTTCGGCGTTCAGGTAAAGTTTAGCCAACAAGGTCCATACAGCAGCTTTATCAGCACGCCCATACTCATTGGTTCTTGCATCCGGCACCAGATTTTCAACGTCTTTCAATTCAGATTCGATCCAGGTGAACAGATCAGCACGATTTTTCTGAGTCGGAAAGAAAGCTCCAACCGCATCAGCATCGGTTACAAACGGAACATTACCAAACATATCCATGGCATGATAATAGCTGAGTGCCCTCATAAAGCGGGCTTCAGCACGGTAACCCTGAATATTGGCTTTATCAATTCCGGTGATTCCCCTGCTGTCGAGTTTTGCATCCGCTGATTCACGGATAAATTCATTGCAAAGCGAAATCTGATAATAAATCCTGTTATACATGGCAGTGATGAACTCACCGGAAGGGGTCCAGTTCATCTCATGGTAATTCCTGAGAGTACCATCGTTCCATCCGATAACAGCTTCGTCAGTAGGAAGTTCCTGAGCAACCCAATATTGGCGCAGATACGTGGAAAATCCTTCATCGATACCGCTGATATCAGCCTGACCGGCAGGTCCCTGCTGACCGCTGATTGCGAGGCCGGCATACACCTTGGCCAGAACATAGTAATAGTTGGCCGGTGTGTTATAAACGGTTGCAGAAGTAACCTCATTGGGGTCCAGTGGCACTGTATCAAGATCTTTAATACAGGATGCAAATCCGCATACTAAGGACACCACCAGAAGTGAATATATTGATAATTTTTTCATAATCTTAAATTCCAATTAGTTACGGTTAAAAATCTAATTTGAGTCCAAGTAGGAATATTCGCGGGCGAGGATAAAAATTATTATCGATGCCATTGAATACTTCAGGATCAAGACCTTTATATTTAGATATCACGAACGCATTCTGTGCGGTCAGTGAAACATAGAGATTCATCTTACTTGATGCCACGTTTTTAAACTGGTAGCCAAGGTTGATGTTATCCATACGGAAGAAGGAGGCGTCCTCAATATAATAGTCCGACCAGTACTTTGGATTTGACCATCCGGTATAAAGTGCATCCGACACAACGTTGGTTGCATAGCCGGTTGTATTATACATATAAGCTGATACACCGTTACCGGAATTAACATTATTGTATACATAGTTTCCGAGGCTTAACCTGCCGGAGAAGGAGAAATCCCAGTTTTTATAGGAGAACCGTGAATTTATACCCATGAAAACATCAGGAGCCGGCTTATGGAACTGATATTTATCAAGATCCGTAATCTTGCCGTCACCATTGCGGTCAACATACAAACCTTCGATTGGTTTTCCTGCGTTATCATAAACCTGCTCATATACATAATATGAATTCAACGGGAAACCAACAGTATGAATCTGGATCGTATTACCAACACCGCCGCCGATGCCACCTACAAAGACTCCTTTGTAATTGGGATCATCAGTGGCAGTCAGTTTGGTGATTTCATTCTTATTGAACGAAACATTATATCCGACTTCCCATGCCAAATTCTCAGTAGAGATGATCCTGCCCAAGATGGCAAACTCAACTCCCCTGTTTACCAGATCACCAACGTTAGTCAGGATTTGGTTCGTAAGGTTAGTACCTGCCGGAACCGGAATGGTATTGATCAGGTTGGTGGTTGGACGGTAATAATATTCAACGGTTCCTGTAATTCTGTTATTAGCGAAACCGTAATCCAATCCAATGTTATAGGTGGTGGTCTCTTCCCACTTCAGGTTGGCATCGTAACCTTCCGGACGCAGAGTGTTGATAAACTGGTCACCGAATTGATAAGCAGCGGTTGGTTGACCAAAGGTGTAGCGGGCCAGGTATGGATAATCACCGGAGGTAATATCCTGCTGACCGGTTTTACCATAACCCAGTCTCAGTTTCAGGTCAGAAACAGCTTCAACATTTTTCAGGAAAGATTCTTCCTTGATTTTCCATGCGAAAGCTGCAGATGGGAACAGGCCCCAGCGGTTTGCCTTAGAGA
>CAILAQ010000670.1 GCA_903832165.1 uncultured Bacteroidota bacterium
GCTACTATTAAAATTTGCACGGTTAAAAATTATTAGAACCTAAGTGTCTAAAAAACCATACCTTTGTCACATTCAAGGTAAAATCAATGGAATACGTTAAAAAAGAGAAACGGCTCAGGATGCCGGAATATGGCCGTATCGTGCAAAACATGGTCGACCATGCAAGACAACTCCCGGACAGAGCTGAGCGAAATGCCGCTATATCGACAATTATTGATGTTATGGGGAATATCAACCCCACATTAAGGGATAATCGCGATTACAAGCATAAACTCTGGGACCATTTACATCTTATTGCAGATTTTCAACTGGACATAGACTGTCCATTTGAAATTCCTTCCATGGATTACTTTCGTGGAAAGCCGGACAGGGTCCCTTACCCGGTATCCAGGATACGGTTTCGTCATTATGGCAAGATTGCTGAACTTTTAATTGAGAAAGCCGTTCTGATTGAAGATGAGGAAAAAAAGTTTGAATTTACAAGGCAGATAGCCAATCACATGAAGATTTCCTATCTGACATGGAATAAGGATAACGTTACTGATGAATTAATCCTTCTTGCCCTTCGGGAATTATCACGGGAAAGGTTAATTCTGCCTGCTGGAACCGTGTTGGCCGATGTCAAAGACTTGCCACCGAAATCGGTTGTAACGAGGAAAAAATTCGCGCAGAAGCAAAATCATTCATTTAAGAAACGGTATTAAATCAGTTCCACCATGGCTGCTTTCGAGATCACAGGTGGTCGTCAGCTCAAGGGAGAGCTGACTCCACAAGGGGCCAAGAATGAAGCTTTGCAAGTGATTTGTGCCACTTTGCTGACACCGGAAACCGTTATTATCCGGAATATCCCCAAAATCCTGGATGTGCAGAATCTCATCAACCTATTGAGTAAGATAGGAGTTGAGACAAAAATGATCGATCCAACGACATGGTCTTTCCGTGCCGCGAACCTGAATATTGAATTTCTGGAGAGTGACGAGTTCAAGAAAATGGCCACCCGCCTGCGGGGATCTGTCATGCTTGTTGGACCTCTCATTGCCCGATACGGAAGAGCTTGCATGCCTCAGCCCGGAGGTGACAAGATTGGCCGGCGCAGACTCGACACCCATTTTCACGGACTTTCCGAGTTAGGTGCAAAGGTGGAATATGACGCTATAAAAGAACAATTTGTTATTACAGGCAGTGGAATGAAGGGTGCCTACATGCTACTTGAAGAAGCATCGGTAACAGGGACGGCGAATGTTTTGATGGCGGCTGTTCTAACACCTGGGATGACAACCATTTTCAATGCAGCCTGTGAGCCTTATGTGCAGCAATTGTGCCATATGCTTATCCAAATGGGGGCAAAGATTACGGGTATCGGTTCAAACTTATTGAAAGTTGAGGGAGTTGAAGGACTAACAGGGGCCGATCACACGATACTGCCTGATATGATTGAGATTGGCAGTTTTATTGGCCTGGCAGCATTAACCTGCTCAGAGATCACTATAAAACAGTATCATCCGGAACAACTCGGTATGATACCGCACGCTTTTTCCAGATTAGGAATCAGGTTTGAACAAAGAGGTAACGACTTATATATCCCTGCACAGGATCATTATGAGATTGACACATTCATGGATGGATCCATCATGACCATTGCAGATGCTCCCTGGCCCGGACTCACTCCGGACCTTTTATCCGTTTTCCTGGTTGTGGCCACACAGGCAAGAGGTTCGCTCCTGATTCATCAGAAAATGTTTGAGAGTCGTCTGTTTTTTGTCGATAAGCTAATTGATATGGGCGCCAGGATTATTCTTTGCGATCCGCACCGTGCTA
>CAILAQ010000671.1 GCA_903832165.1 uncultured Bacteroidota bacterium
ATTAGATATTAAGGAACCTGAGAATTTCAAGGATATTCCCAAAATGACAATAGATAACAGCAGGAATACAAATTCAAATTTACAAAGAGCATTATCTGGCACCAGCGAATTATCGAACCCAATCCTAATGGTAGTAAAAATAATTAAATGAAAAGAATTGAGTAATGGTTGGAGACAGAAGACAATTTGAGAGAATTTTCTTCGATTGTCGCATTCTGTGAAACATAAAAGAGGCTGTCTCATTACTGAGGCGGCCTTTTTTTTTATTTCAACAATTTCAAGAAGGATTTAATGGTAAAAAGGACACCGCTCGATGGCCGACCAGGGTATTTCGGAGAGTTGAGTCAATAGTCCTTCTAAATGCTTTTATTTTGTTAATACTGACGATTTCGCAGAGTTATCTTGTTCATTAAATGCCTTTTAATGTTAATTTCTTTAGATTATGGGCCATGGCAATCAACCCGAACTCAACGGTTACTTTGTCAAGCCCCCGAAGCGGACACCCCTGGCAGTTTTGTGCCTGATAGCGTGAGAGTTTTCGCGGATAGTCGGCTTCCGTCTTCTCAGTGGTGGTACCGATAAAGGTCATCCGCTGGCCCATCGGACAATAATAGTAATCTAATTCTTTGTTATAGAAGAGGTTGTCCACATAAAATGCATCCTCCCATGTGTGTCTCTTTCTTTTTTGTTCCTTGTCAAACGGACCGTACTTTACGAAGGCTTCGATCTGGTTCTGATCCAAGTATTCATAATTTTCTTCGGAACCATATCCGGCATCTGCAACCAGTTCATCGGGCATGGTGCCATATAGCACTTCAAAAGCCTCCAGGTGTGGCTTGAGGGTCTTTGTGTCAGTGGGATTTTGATGGATACTGTAATTGACAATGATTTGCTGATTAGTACTGATTTGCGTATTGTATCCGGGCTTCAGTTGGCCGTTGAGCATATGGTCCTCTTTCATTCGCATGAAGGTGGCGTCGGGATCCGTATTGGAAAAGCTGTTCCTCTCCCCCAGGATCTGTTCCTGCTCCTCATATTGCTTCAGCTTATCGGGCCAGTTCTTCTTCGCATATCTCACTTTCTGCTTTACCTTCTGGCTGGCAGTACTATCCTTCAAAGCCAAATCAATTTCCTCGATCGCCTTGCGTACCTCCTCCGGGTCAATCGTCTGGAACCGGGTCGGGGCGTTGTCCTGCATTTCCTTCTCAGCTATTTCCTGGGTATAAGCCCAGAGTTCATCCAACTGCTTAACAATACGTTCCCAGCTTGCTTTTATGGCTTTACCCCATACAAACGTGTATCGATTGGCAGCAGACTCGATCTTGGTGCCATCGGTATAAACCCTTTGAAGATCAACATGGCCGCTCTCAACCATTAATAGAACCACTTGGCTGAACACCTTCTTGATCACCCCTTTTAACCGCTGCCTCCAACTTTCTGGAGGAGTAGACATTGCATAAGTACCCGTAAACCAGAACTTTTAATAATAGGCGCGGATGATAACTTGGCGCACCACCCCCCTGGTATTTGCGCAGCACCGGGTCAATATCTATTTGGTTAATAATTTGATTGACTACCCGGACTGGATGATTCTGATCGATCATGTCTTCAAGCCTGGGAGGGAGTACCATCAGCTGGTCCTGATCGTACGGCTTAAATTTGACTTGTGATTGTTTCATAATCCAAAGCTAATAGTCATTATTCAATAGATTATGAACACGTTATGAAGATTTGTAAACAATAAACCCTTGGTTGTCAACACATAAAGAGGTTTCCTTTATGAGACAGCCTCGTTCTGACCCACAACCTAAAATTTCAATTTTACCTCGATTAAAACCGGCCCATCGTCATCAGAAAGATTCTTCCTGAACGCCAGCATTTTATCGCGAAGTGCATGATTCGTGAAAACGGCTTTATCAATCAATGGATTATCGAGTACCGACTTGAGCGTATTGGCTTCCTGAATCCTGTAAATTGAACCATCCTGATACCTGTGTGGCCAGAAAGGAGCACCACCATCCAGATCATTGGGGATTCCGGCAGTATGCAGATCTATATTAAATGGTAAGTGATAAAGCAATCCGGTTTTCTTGTCCATATACATCAGGTGCAACCGGCTTTTGTACGGCCCATTAAGGAACAGATAATCTGGTGTTTCCATCCATGTTTCCAAATGAAAGTTCGGGTCTGCCATCGTCCATTCCACTTTACCATGAGGATCTTTAAAAATAATTCGAGGCTCAATGGAGCGATTTGAGCGGATGGCATAGACGGTATCGAAATACCCCTCATTTATTCTTAGTTCATCATTGATGTAATAAAACACTTTACCTCTAACCGTCATGCTAATCTTTAAATTATCCCAGTTACGTCTCAGTAATTTTCCGGTAGTTTTTCCATCCCAATCGAAAAAAATAATGCCGTAATTCTCCACCAAAGGGCTATAAGATGAAGTAAAGAACCCAATTATTCCACCTTCGAAAGTATCAATTTTCCATGCCGCACCCGGAAGTCTGGTTTCCCCAACGAGTTTACCATCGAAACCGAATCGAATGACTTTCTTCATGTCACTGATTAATACGTATTTCTCATCCTTTGTTATCCGAACATCGTATGGACGAAAATACTCACCGGGTCCTGATCCGTTATGGGATATGCTTCTGAGAAATTTTCCCTGGCGATTAAATAATAGGATCTTGGGTTGCCTCAAGTCATAGATCAGGATGTAGTTCTTTGATATTGAATATTGTTCAATTCTACCGATCAAGCACTCAGGATTACTTTCCAGTTTAATGTAACTGATATCACTAGCCATCTGGCTTAGCGTCAATTTAGATTCAACCGTGAGGTCCTGCGACAGGTCCAGTACGATCAAATCTTTAGCGGTTTTAACAGGTTGGGAACAGGAAACCACCAGGGTTGACAAAATGATAAAGGCAGAAAATTTCAGGTTCATTTGGGTTGTATTTAGGTGTTTTCGGTTTCAGGCGGGAATCAGACATTTTCCAGTCTAATAAACGGAACCTCTGGAGATTATCGTATTTACGATTGGAAATATCCGACTCTACATTTTCAATTTTAATTCGATTAAAACCGGTCCATCGTCATCAGAAAGGTTCTTTTTAAACGCCAGCATTTTATCGCGAAGCGCCTGATTCATGAAAGTGGATTTATCCACTAAAGGATTATCCAAAACCGACTTCAGTGTTCGGGCCTCCTGAATCTGGTAAAGTGACTCATCCTGATCAATGAGTGGCCAAAATGGAGCACCGCCGTCCAAATCATTCGGGACCGCCTCTCTTCGCAGTTCTTTATTGAATGGAATGTGATAAAGCAATCCGGTCTTTTTGTCCATGTACATGGTATGCATCCGGTTTTTATAACACCCTTTGAGAAACAGGAAATCCCGTGTTTCGATCCATGTTTCAAAACAGAAATTCGGATTATCACCTGAAAAATCTTCTTTTGCATGCGGGTCAATAAGTACTACTTTTGGCTCAATTGAACGGTTTGGACCAACTGCATAGACCGTATCGAAATATCCCTGATTTATTCTTAGTTCATCGTTCATGCAATATAACATATCCCTTCTGACAGTTGACCTGTGTTCTATTTTGGCCCAATTACGTCTCATCAATTTCCCGGTTATTTTTCCATTCCAATTGAAAAAAACGATGGTAAAATTGTCCATTGCAGGACTATAGTTTGAATTGAAGAACCCAATTAAACCATCATTGTAAGTATCAATTTTCCAGGCTATGTGAGGAAGCTTGGTTTCACCAACAAGTTTGCCATCGAAACCGAATCGAATGACTTTTTTTATATCATTTATTAAAATATACTTCTCATCCCTGGATATCCGGACATCGTTTGGATGATAGAATTCTCCCGGTCCTCCTCCTTGTTGCGAAATATTCCTTAGAAATTTTCCCTGGCGATTAAACAGAAGCACCTTGGGTTGCTTCATGTCAAAAATCAGAATATAGTTATTTGTAATTGAAAATTGGTCAATCGTCTTTATGAAACACTCCGGATTACTCTCCAGCTTGACATACCTGATATCAGTCGCTATCTGGCTTAAAGTCATTTTCGATTCAACCGTGAGGTCCTGCGACAGGTCTAGTACGGTCAAATCTTTTGCGGTTTTAACGGGTTGGGAACAGGAAACCGCGAGGGTTCCCAGGAGAATTATGGCAGAAAATTTCAGGTTCATGGTGGTTTTATCAGGCGTTTTCGGTTTGAGGCGGGAAATATTCATTTACCACTGTAATAAACGGAACCTATGGGGATTATAGTATTTACTTTTGGAAAATTCGGTCTATACAGGAATTCAAAATATCCTGTCACCCCTAGGGGTTCCGTACCACCAATGGAACGTATGAATTACCGCGGTTTTCATTATGCCGCCCATGACGGGTTTGGCAAATGAACGATTGAAAGGCCAGTCTGACGGGGTTGACGCCAGGGTTATTGAAATGAAAATCCTGACTGGGTTGCCATAACAACTTAGCAGCAACCCCTCAGGGGTGGTATTTCGAGAGCAATGAAATGGTAAGGAGCTGTCCGAAACCCCGTTAGCGGTAATATGAATCTAATATAAGAGGCTGTCCTTTTGAGACAGCCTCTTTTTCATTAATTCAGCAATTCTTTATACTGTGGTTTTCGTTCTGCTCGTACTTCACCAATAAACTTTTCATAAAGAGAAAATTTTTCGTCTGTCTTTTCTTTTTGAGATTTTAGAAGTAGATATTTCTTTTTCACTTCTGCCAAAATCTCATTTTTGTACAATCTGGATTAACATCTTTAATATTCTTTAATTTTCAGTTCACTTTTTCCGGTATTCTTAATTCTAAAAGAGGCAACTAAAGTAGTA
>CAILAQ010000672.1 GCA_903832165.1 uncultured Bacteroidota bacterium
AATTTGTTTACTTTTGCAGACGGAAGAAGGAAGGTATGAAGATCAAAAAAAGGATTCTGTTTCTATTAATTCTTTGTTTAACCGGAATATCGGCAAACGCTCAGATGCAGCGCAATTACTTCAAAACGCTGGAGTTTTTCGCGGGTCCGGGAGCCACGCTGTATTTCGGAGATATCGGTGGCAGGGATGCCAAAGTCAAGGGCGCTCAGGTATTTTTCGATAATCTCGATATCGACCTCTGGCGTGCCCGACCTCTCTTAACCGCCGGAGTGCAGTTCAGTCTGTTCAAGCGCTTTGCCGCCAGTCTTCAGATTGCCCCCCTGTTCCTCTCCGGCAGCGATCAGCGCTCCAATAAAAGAGAACGCAATTACTCCTTCTCAACCCTCGCCGGCGATATTCACCTTCAGCTGGAATACTACCTTGCTAACCGAATCAACAGCTTCGCTCCTTATGTTTTAGCCGGCGCAGGAGAAATCCTGTATACTTATAAAGCCAGCACAGTAAACAAATACAGCAAGGCCTATAATACCAATACCTGGATCTTTGGTGCCGGCATGCGCTTTCCCCCTAAAAATGGCGTCTCCCACAGCCTCGAATTCGCCTACCACTTCGCCAATTCCGATATGCTCGACGGTTTCAAGGACCCCGGATCCAATAACGATGTGATCTTTACCACGACATATAAAATCAACTTCGAGCTCAGCACGGGACAGAAACAGTAGGCAGTCTTCAGTACTCAGTCTTCAGTACTCAGAAATTGCCCTCGGAGAGTTGTCATCCCCGCGAAGGCGCAGCCGGAGGCGGGGACCCCGTCCCTTACCACGGCATTCACCCCCGATAGAGTTGTCATCCCCGCGAAGGCGCAGCCGGAGGCGGGGACCCCGTCCCTTACCACGGCATTTTGCAGGCGGGGACCTTTTCGCTGTCGTACCGAGGCCAGGGAGGAGGAGGACGCACGGGTCCTCCCCTACAGCGTCACGCGTCACCCGTCACATTCTTCAAATATTGCACGATAATCTCACTGGTCTTCCCCTCTCCATAAGGATTGTGCTTCTGGCTCATCCGAGCATAAAGGCCCTCGTCATGCAGCAAATCATGGCAAGTGCCCACGATCTTCGCCGCATCGGTGCCAACCATAATAACATTGCCCGATTCCACCGCTTCCATGCGTTCCGTGGCGTCGCGCATCACGAGCACGGGCTTGCCGAGTACCGGGGCCTCTTCCTGAATGCCTCCACTATCGGTTAAAATAAGATAGGAACGCTTCATCAGCCAGACAAATGCAGGATAGGATAAGGGTTTTAGAAGGTGAATATTTTGAAGTTCATCGAGCCGCTCGTGCACCATTTGCTGCACCCGGGGGTTGAGATGCACCGGATAAATAATTTTCACATCCTCCGTTTGTGCAATCGTTTTAAGCGCCCGGCAGATATTTTCAAATCCATCACCGAAATTCTCCCTGCGGTGGCCGGTAACCAGTATGATTTTCTGGTCGCCTTCAGACAGTCCTTTAACGAGCTCAATATCCGGATCCCGGGAAGTTTCCACCATTTCTAACGCCAGCAACAGTGCATCAACCACCGTATTGCCCGCGACGATAATCCGGTCGGCCGGAATATTTTCTTTTAATAGATTTTCCCTGGCCGATTCAGTCGGAGCAAAATGATAGTCCGCAATCACGCTGGTCATCCTCCGGTTGATCTCCTCCGGAAAGGGTGCCAGCTTATTGTGCGTACGCAATCCTGCCTCCACATGACAGACTTTTATTCCCAGATAGAACGCAGCTAATGCAGCAGCAGCAGTAGTAGTGGTATCGCCCTGCACCAATACAAAATCCGGCTTAAAATCCTTCAGAACCGGCTTCATGGCAGTGATAACCGATGCGGTTAAACCATGCAGATCCTGATCCGGCGTCATCAGGTTCAAATCATAATCAGGTTTGATCTCAAAAAACGCCAATACCTGATCCAGCATCGCCCGGTGCTGTGCAGTTACACATACCCGGGTCTGAAACTGTTCCGGATACCGGAGCAGCTCCTTCACCAGCGGGGCCATTTTAATAGCCTCGGGGCGCGTGCCGAAAACAAAAAGGACCTTTAACATGTTTCAGGGTTTCAGAGTTTCAGGGTTTCAGAGTTTCAGGGTTTCAGGGTTTCAGGGTTTCAGGGTTTCAGGGTTTCAGAGTTTCAGCGATTGGGTGATTCTATTATCAATAGCCTCCGGTTTTAACCGGGGGTTGGTTTCAACGTTGATTAACAGGACTTTAGTCCCATTCAAAAGGCCAGTCAAATA
>CAILAQ010000673.1 GCA_903832165.1 uncultured Bacteroidota bacterium
CACAGCTTCTTGGAAAAAGGCTCGTCATTATTGATGAAGTTGGCAGGCTTGAGCTTAATGATAAAGGATGGTCCGAGTCAATCTCCAGTTTGATGAAAACCTCCAATATTCACCTGCTATTCATCGTACGCGATACTTTCATAGACGAGGTGATCAGCAAGTGGAACATCGCTCAACCTCATATTTTTAAAGTGTCACAGACTGATCATCAGGAGTGTGGCAGGTCGATTATTGACGAGATGAACTCTTAATCTTTATTCAATTAAAATCCGAATGTAATTCCCTGAGCTAATGGAAGTTCAGATCCGTAATTGATCGTATTGGTTTGTCTCCGCATATATATTTTCCAGGAATCAGAACCGGATTCGCGCCCGCCCCCGGTGTCCTTTTCCCCTCCAAATGCACCGCCTATCTCAGCTCCTGAGGTTCCGATATTCACGTTGGCGATACCGCAATCGGAACCGGCTTCAGCAAGGAACTTTTCGGATTCAGTAAGATCCAGTGTGAAAAGGGATGAAGACAAACCTTGCGGAACACTGTTATTCAGCCTGATGGCATCTTCTATGGATGAGTATTTGATTAAATATAAGATTGGTGCAAAGGTTTCTTCCTGAACAATTTTAAAATGATTTTCTGCTTCCACGAGTGCAGGAACAACATAGTTGCCACAGGAATAAGCCCCTCCGCTGAGTACATCACCTCCGAAAATGACCTTGCCGCCTTCCTTTTCGGCCTCCTGAAGGGCATTCCTGAATTGTGCAACGGCTGCATTGTCAATCATAGGGCCAACCAGTGTATGTTCCAGAAAAGGATCGCCGATCTTTTTGGCTACACTTTTGTACGCAATGATCAGCTGACTTTTCACTTTCTCATAAATACTCTCATGAATGATCAGTCTTCTGGTTGATGTACACCGCTGTCCGCAGGTACCCACTGCTCCAAAAACCACCGATTTGACAGCCATTTCCAGATTGGCCTTTTCGGAAATAATAACCGCATTATTCCCACCCAATTCCATGATCGACCGGCCAAGCCGGTTTCCGACAATGGTACCGATTCTTTTACCAACGGCTACGGAGGCTGTAACTGAAAACAAGGGGATACGGTTATCTGCGGCAAAATTATCACCCAACACACTGGATTTTGCAATGATCATGTTGAATACACCTTCCGGAACATTGCATTTACGCAATACTCCTGAAATGATATTTTGGATGGCAATAGCCGTGAACGGTACTTTTGAACTGGGTTTCCAAACGATGACATCGCCGGCAACTGCCGCCAGCATGCTGTTCCAGGCCCACACGGCGGCAGGAAAATTAAATGCAGTGATCAGGCCAAGGATCCCCAGCGGATGGTATTGATCGTAAATCCGGTGATCCGGACGCTCTGAATGCATGGTATAACCGTTTAACATACGCGCCTGACCTACTGCGAAATCACAAATATCGATCATTTCCTGGACCTCGCCCAATCCCTCCTGATAGGTTTTACCGGTTTCAAGGGTGATCATAAAGCCCAGGTATTTTTTCTCTTTTCGTAAAGCTTCTCCAATCTGTCGGACAACCTCGCCCCTGATAGGTGCAGGAGTTTTACGCCAGATGATAAATGCCTCCCGGGCTTTATTCATGACGATTTCATAATCTTCGATTGAGCCGTTTTGCACTTTCCCGATCACTTTCCCATCAATAGGCGAAACAGATTCTATCGAGGTTCCTTTTGACTCTATCCATTGGGTTCCGGTACTAACTCCTGAATTTAATTCTTTGATTGACAGTCTGTTGAATACATCAGCTCTTTCCATTGTCCTAATTTTATTAACAAGAAGGTGGCAAATTTATTGTTTAAATTCAAATGGCTCAATGGAAAAGGTCATTGTTTTCTACAGGAAAACGAACTAAGATGGCAAACACATCAAAGAAGAAACAATCGAGATC
>CAILAQ010000674.1 GCA_903832165.1 uncultured Bacteroidota bacterium
CAAAAAGGCATGTGGAATATCTTTATTGTCCTTTTCTGCATAACACTGGCATTCGCCTTCTTTGACCCGAATTTCTTCGTAGCCTATCTGATTTCAATTGCCGTATTCGGATTATTTCAGGCCATGTTCATGGCTAATGCCGGAGGTGCCTGGGATAATGCTAAGAAAGTAGTGGAAGTGGATCTGAAAGAAAAAGGTACTCCTTTGCATGAAGCGTGTGTTGTTGGTGATACAGTTGGTGATCCTTACAAAGACACCTCTTCGGTAGCTTTGAACCCGATTATTAAATTCTCAACCCTTTTCGGACTGCTGGCTGCTGAAATCTCTATCGAGATGACAATTAAAGCAAAAGAAGCTGGCGGGACTAATTTCGCACCTTATATCGGAGCTGCATTCTTTATTGTTGCCCTGGTATTTGTTTATCGCTCATTCTACAATATGCGTATTAAACAATAGTTAATCAGCTAAATAAAAAAGAGGCCGTCTCAGCAATGAGGCGGCCTCTTTTACATCACAGCTGACAGCTTTAAAATATCACCAACCTTCCACAAAGCTGACAGCTTTCAAAAAGCTGTCAGCTTTATTTTTTCTCCATCAAACACCGCATAAGTAAAATGTGTCATCCAATCACCCAGGATGAACAATCGTGTACTATCATTTAATGGGTAATCAACAGGGCAATGCCGATGCCCGAAAACGAGAAAGTCATAACCCTGGTTCTCAAGGTACTTCCTTGCATACTGAACAATCGGCTCTCTCTCTTCTTTAAACGGATCTACCCCATGAAGCATCCGGCTGTGCCTCGACCATCCATTTGCTATACGAAAGGCCAGGTTAGGGTGGAGGCGGGCAAAAGCCCACTGGAGAAACCTGTTGGTGAAAATCCATTTTAATATTCTGAATGTGCGGTCGTTCTCATCCAGACCATCACCATGGGCAAGGAAGAAATGCTTGTCATTAAGTGTAATAGCAGTAGGGTGCCGATAAACGATAATCCCGGTCTCACTGGCGAGATAGTCGAACATCCAGATATCATGATTCCCGGTAAAGTAATGCATGCGTATTCCACGATCAGAAAGCTCGGCAATCTTGCCGAGAATTCTTGAGAATCCCCTGGGTACCACGGATTTATATTCAAACCAGAAATCAAACAGGTCGCCCATGAGAAAAACGTCAGAGGCCTGTTCCTTGATTTCATCAAGAAAGGCAACCAACTTCTTCTCACGGACCAGGCTGCTCGCATGATCCGGCGTGCCGAGATGGGCATCCGATAAAAAATATATCAGTTTCTGATTTTTCAATTTTAGCGAAATAGTTTTTCGAGCTCCGCTTCGAGGTCTGCGCCACGAAGGTTGCTCCCAATGATTTTACCTTCCTTATCCAAAAGGTAATTTGCCGGGATCGACTCTATTCCATACTGTCTCGCAACCGGCGAACTCCAGTATTTTAAATCACTCACATGAATCCAGTTCAGACCATCCTGCTTGATGGCTGCCACCCATTCAGGCTTGGTTTTATCCAGCGATATCTGGAAAATTTCAAACCCCCTGGAGTGAAATTTATTATATGCCTTGACAAGATTTGGATTCTCTCGCCTGCATGGGGCACACCAGCCGGCCCAGAAATCTACCAGTACAATTTTACCTCGGAGGGAGGATAACGTTTGCGTTTTTCCATCTGGATCGGGCAGGGAGATTTCCGGAGCAATGGCACCGGACCCCGTCAGCTTTGACTGCGACCTGGCTGTTTCAACCTGCGGTCGCATAGCTGCAACATATTTATGGAGATTCAGAACCAAGGCGGATTTTGGGTACCTTTTAAATAGCTGAATATCTACTTGTTCGAACAATTTAAAATCTGTCCTCGGATTTAATACCGGCTGCTGTCCCAACTGGTTCGAAAGCGCAAGTAAACTGGCAGGTTCGGTAGAATGTTTTTGTATGAAATCAGTGATGTAAACTTTCTGCTTTTCCATGAGCTTTCCGTATTGGGTCTGCATCCAGGATTCTGCCTCCGGATCGTTCCCCCGGCCTTTCAGGCTCTGAAACTGAGCACCCAGTGAATCCAGGTTGTCCGTTGCGCTGATCAATTGCCTGTTCATCTCAAGTACCAGTTCTGATTGCGGCGACCCTGAAATTTTAACCGTTTGGTTGATCTTTCCCTTTTCGGCTGTAACGCTGATCTTTTCTCCAGCCATCACCATCAACAGGATATACTCTTTCTGAGCGGTCCGGATAAAAAACAACCGGGGATTGGCTGCTGAGTCAGAAAAGCTGAAAGCACCGTTGGCATCCGTCAGTAGAGTCGCCCTGGGTTCGAGCGATTTCTCAGTCATTTCTTCAAAAATCAGGGA
>CAILAQ010000675.1 GCA_903832165.1 uncultured Bacteroidota bacterium
AAACTCCGACCAGGTGTTTACAACTCCTTTATTTGGATTGTCTGCCAGATAAATGACCGCCACCTGATCTCCGGTTTTCAGGCGAGACAATGGCTTCGTTGTTGATCCGTGAATATTGTACGATGTACCGGATACATCTTTAAAAGTGATCATCGGGAATACTCCGCTTCCGGTAGAGCCATCATTATTTCTCGAGAAAACCCTTTCTGCTCCTGTAACATATCCGGTTGTTTTAATGCCATTATGCAGGATGTTGATTGCTCTTTGTGAAGTCAAATAAGTTCCCAAACCGCTAACAGGAATCACTAACGATAGCAGGAATAACATGGGGAAGCGAACAGGGTTCAAGTGGAAGTGAGCAATGAGTCCAGGCAGAAGTCGGAGTGGATCATCCATGGAGGAGTCACCAGAGATGAGAATACCGGCTATCCAGATCAGGATTATTGCAATGGCAAACCCAAGGAGCATGCCTGCAGGTCCGAGTGGAAATTCTTTCCTGATCAATAACTGGGCATTTTCAGGATTCGACTTGCTGTAGGCTACTTTTATTACATCACCAACTTTTGAAGTGGGCGTGAGGGAATATGACCGGCCGCGGACCCTGATTTTCTTGGCATTAGAGATGGAAAACTCAACTATTGGAGTTAACATAGGTGTCTTTTCAGGACCGTCTGTGATTCGTGATGATTTGTACATCTCAACCACTATGCCCTGCGCTTTTTTACCTGTTAGCAGCAGTCGGACTGAATTCTGCATTATAAATCCCGACAGGAGTAGAAAAACCAAAACAATTATACTTAAGAACCAACTGACCCAACTGGCTGACATCTTGGTAGTGTTAAAAGGATGTTACGGCTATTTATATTTGGATTGCTTCGGGTATTCCACTTTTCTTCCGGTCTTGTCGATATAGAACCAATGGTCGCTTAACCAAACGCTGTGTTCTCCTTTCGATTGGGTTTTACAGTCGATGCTAACCTTTGCTGCACCATTTTCAAAAGGCCAGGCGCAATCGAAATGTGGTTTTATCACGACCTTGCCGGTTAAGGAATCAGCATACCCGATTTTGTTATTCACGAGAATTCTGAAGAGTCCCTCCGACGAATAGTCCGGGCCATTGTCAAATGAAAAGATTCCATACAATACATTTTCCTGCCGGTCAATCGCAATAATACCTTCATTCTGTTTTGCGACGATGGCATATGTTTTAAAGGTGTCGGTGAAGCATTGGTCATATCGCCCCAGAGGAATAACGATATCCCCTTTGCTGTTTTTATACCCGGATTGGTCAGAAACAGTATCGTTGTAAGAAACCAGGTAGTCGTTGTTCCTGATGGCCGGCCGGCAACTGGCCAGAAAAGTCAATAGGAGTAGAACAGTTGTCCGCATCAGGTTAGAACTTTTTTTATTTCTTTATAGTAGCCGGTTTTAACCCAGCTTCTTCCAGCTTATTTAATCGCTCCGTTAATGCATCTATTTTTTTATTCAACTCAATAGCTGTATTCAATTGGTTTTCAAGAGTTTTAACTTTTTCTTTTTCTTGTTTGATTATCTGCTGAAGTTCTGAAACCTGTGTTTCCAGATCTGCCGTTCTATCTTCCATAACCTGCATGCCAAGCATACTTGCGCCGGTCTTCACATAGATAACATCGCCGTTTGTATCTACTGATAAAACACCTTTTCCGGGATTGATTACTGGAGTTGATGTTGAAGTCACCTTGGTGAATCTTAATCCGCTTGCATCGGTAATCGCCGAATTTATTTCAAGCTTGTTTCCAGGAACCATGCCCGATAGGCCAATCCCAACTTTTACATAATTGTCGCCAAGTATCATGGAATTATTACTTGCTACCAGGGCATTGGATCCTAACGCTGTTGAATTGTTATAGCCGCTTGCATTGGCAGAGGCATTGAATCCAATGAAAGTATTGCTGCTTCCGTTGTTGACATTGTTGTCTCCGGCACCATAACCCAAAGCGGTGTTTCCCCTTGATTCTTTTGTGCTGTAGAGGGCTTTGGATCCGCTGGCGGTATTATATGATCCTGCGGTGTTGTTAAAAAGTGCGTTCGTTCCAATAGCAGTATTGTTATTGGCAGAAGGATTACCGGAGCTTCCCGATAGGTAACCAAAATGGGAGTTGGCTTTTTCACGCTCTATTCTGCCAGCCTTTTCATTATTGATTTTGATATTAAAGGGAATATCGTCTGTGGTTCCAATAAAGTTCGTGCCATCTATAGTCCCTGAATTCCCGGTAATTTTCCAGTGATTTCCTGAGTCACCTCCGGCAGCTGGCGCAGTGCTGCGCATAATTTGTCCTGTAGTAACATCGTAATACATATTTGCTGCTGAATCAGGTGTTGTTGCCAGGTTATTTGCGGTACCAAAATAGAGTGAAGTGACATCCTTGTTGCCAATTCTAACCTGGTTACTTGCAGTAGCAGTTGCCGTATTTCCAATAGCTGTTGCATTAGACAAACCATTCAATGAAACGCCCGAAGAATATCCTACAGCCGTGTTGTACATCCCATTGGTTTGAGTTGAGGCAAGTGCATTAGCACCCAATGCAGTGTTCCCATTCCCTGTTGCGTTGTAAGTCATTGCCGAGGATCCGATGGCCGTGTTATTTCCTCCGCTGGTATTGTAGTACAGTGCACCAGCTCCTGATGCCGTATTGAAATTGCCTGTATTTAACATGAGTGTATAGGCACCAAATGCAGCGTTGTTCATTCCGGAAATATTTGCATACATGGAACTTTCACCATAAGCAGCATTGTGGCTGCCTACCGTATTGGTAAGTAAGGCATTAGCTCCTGCTGCGGTATTGTGAATACCTGTCGTATTGTTGAGCAGTGCAAATTCTCCGGTGGCTGTATTGTTTTCACCTTCCGTATTGTTAGCCAGAGCCATCCCTCCTGTGGCTGTATTATATTTACCATTTGTGTTTGATTTAAGTGCCTGATCTCCGATGGCAGTATTGCTGGAACCCAGGGTATTGTTCAGTAATGACTCATTCCCTACAGATGTATTTCCGTCTGCTGAGTTTGATTTAAGTGCCTGATAACCACTGGCAGTATTACGACTACCGGTGGTGTTTGCATATAATGCGGATGACCCAACAGCCGTGTTTTTACTCCCCTGACCAGCCAGCGTTGCCCCAATTCCATTATTGAATAGTGCCAGATCGCCTATTGCCACTAAATTGCTTCTCGTGGTATTATTATAAAGTGCCTGGGTACCTATTCCCACATTTGAATTTCCGGTTGTATTAAAAGAAAGCGCCAGGTAGCCGCTGGCGGAATTGTTACTTCCGGTCGTATTCCTAAAGAGTGCGCCTTCCCCAACGGCAGTGTTTTGGTTTCCGACGGTATTGAAAGAAAGTGCCTCATCGCCTATGGCTGTATTGTCGTGCCCTTCGGTATTATCGCGGAGCGCAATATTTCCGACAGCAGTATTCCATCTTCCGGTAGGGCCGGCATTGCCCGATTGATATCCATAAAATGTGTTAAATAAAGTTGGATCGATTCTTCCGGCCTTTTGACTGTTTACCTTAATGTTAAAGGGGATATTGGTAG
>CAILAQ010000676.1 GCA_903832165.1 uncultured Bacteroidota bacterium
CCTCAACTCTAAAGGAGGAATCATTTTTGTCCAAAACGACCTGTTTATCCCTTATGGATTGGATCTACGTGAGATGCTGGGCATGAACACTGCAATTTATCCGTTTTACAGCACGGAATATCAGTATTCAGATAACCTCGACGGCATCTACTATACAACCAGCCCTTCGGCAGTCACCATAAACTGGAACGCTTCGATAACAAAAAACGGGCAGGTTTCGGATGTGAATTTTGCCACCCGTCTTTTCCCGGGTGGACAAATCGAATTCTATTACGGCGATTTTCAAAATAAGATCTCCACACCCTGCCTGATAGGATTAACAGGAGGAAGCAGAGAACAATCCTATTTTCCCAACCTGAATGCAACCGGAATATCAAAGGGGTTGAACATTCGTTTTCAAAGAGCGGAATTGCCTGAAGAATTCAGTCTTTCCACAGATGGCCTGCTCACTTGCAAACCGCTTCAATCAGGAAAAACGTGGAGCATACCGGTTTATGTTGAAGATTACCAGGGAATAAGGTCATACAGAGAATTAAGCCTTTCAACTCAGTCAACAGATGCCGGTGGCACATTACTTTCGCCGACCGAAATCCTTGTCTATCCGAACCCGGTGAATGAGCACACCTTTGTTCAGGTTACGAGCTCAACATCAGGAAATATTGATCTCAGCATCTGTGATTTAACTGGCAGATCTATTATGACCAGAAGATATTCGATAAATGCCGGAATCAGCGTTATTAAAATTGATATGGAGGAAATCCCAAGTCCCGGGATTTACATTCTTCAGATTACAGGACTGACAAGCTACCGGTCTAAGATCTACCTAAGCAATCGTAAAGGGTAGAACCGGTTATTCAAAACCCAGCCGTTGTCTGCCCGGCGGCCATAGATATCGGTCCCGGTTTTGCGTATCAGCAGGTCATCGATAATTATGTCATGTTTAATCTTTCCTGTGTAGAGAGCAAGTCCCACTGATTCCCCGGCTGCCACAGGGATGGAAAACTCGATTAATCCCCAGATGCCATCAATTTGCTTGAGAGAGCGGGCCCAGATATTTCTATCGTACCGGGTAACATTCTGATTATTATCAAGATTATCAATTTCAAGCTCTACCCTTGGCATATTATCTTCCTGAATATTTTTCACCCAGAAAGAAACAGTCACCTCGCCCGGGGTTAAATTCACGGGCAGTTTTTCAATTAAGAACCGGCCGACAATTTTCCAGGGGATTACCATGGTTCCGGGATTAAGGTATCCTGAATCCGCATTTTGTTCAGAGAAATTCCGATAGATATAGGCAGTGGCCGAATCCGGCATCATAAATTTTTTGCCATCGAACCGGGCCGAAGGATCTTTGGATTCATAAAGAGCTTTTGCATGCTCGCTTGTCAGCTTACGCAGGGTATCCGGGGATATCTCACCAAGATTATACCATTGCCCGGGAGAGGTGATGCGGCGGGTATGCTGCAGGATTAGCTTTTCGCCGGGTCCAAGACGATCGCATTCCGCTGAAAGGACCAGAATCGTCTTTGATGATTTAAGATCTTTAAAGATTGCTGGCTCACGATAGGGCTCCCAGATCATCTCCAACCCTTTATAAGTTTGTGACAAAGAAGTGCGGCCCATCATTACGGCATGCAATGGCAGTCCGGTTTTTAAAGAAACCTTAAATGATTCGGCATCGATGCGGCAATCCGGTTCGAGCCAGATATTTTCGGAACCAACATGAAAAAAGGGTAAAGAAATTATGGACTGATATTTAGATACATCGATTTCCTTCACCCACTGATCCTGAGGCAAAGTATTTTTAAAATCGAGAAACTCAGGGTTCTTTTTATTCAGCCACGGATAAATGAATTTCATTGTCAGATGTGCCTCGGTCAGGAGCGTTATGAGAGCAAGGGACATAACAATCCACCGTAACACCATGTTTTTTCTGCTTTGGAAGTATCGCCATACAGAGTAAAAAGCAAGAATATTCATCGAATAATAAAATACCCAGGCAAATCGTCCGAGCCCCCGGATCTGCCTGATTGGCCCTACATAATCAACAATCCCTTCCAACCCGAGTATAAAAGGGATACCGCATGAATAGAGCAGGATCAGGAACGAGCCCCAGAAGAGGTAAGTCAGGAACAGATTATTGTCGTACATCCATCCGGTGCGAAACCTGCCTTTAAACAGGCGCGGAAATACCCTTCCGAAAAAGATTGCACATGCCAGACCAGCTACAGCCCCGATATAGGCAAACCCTTCCCAGTTAATATATCTGTAGTTGATGATTTTGTGAAGGAATGCTCCGTAAGTTCTGTCGGCAGGAAGAAAAACACTTTCAGCATATGCCCGGTAATAAAGAAATCCATAGGGGTACTGTCCACGGTCGGTAACATGATCCGACATAATTACCAGCATCTCAAAAATCACCACCGGTAATATCAATTGAATAAAAATGTGTGGAAGCCAGGTTTTCCATTTGCCGAACACCTCGCGACTGAACAGTGCAAAGGTCAGCCAAAACAAAAAAATCAGCATGGCCAGGAAGGCGATATAGTACATGTGAGTGGCTCCTGACCAGATAACCAGGCAACCCATGATTATGCTGTATTTAAATTTTGGCTGTTTCGAAAACTTCAGCAAAAGGAAGATGGCCATCGGAATAACAAAAACATACGAGAGGGAGTAGTGGGCCCCCATCCGCATAATCTGAGGAGAGAGCATGGCGATTCCGATTCCGGCAGCGACGCTCATCACCACAGGAAGACCGAGTTCCACAAGGATGAGATAAAGAAAAAGCGCGGCCAGGACAATCGACAATAGAATCGACGCATTCCAAACGCCAACCGAATAATCATAAAGACCGGGAAAGACTTTGCACATCAGGCGCATGGCCTCACTCAAAAAAGGCTGGTTATCGGTAAAGAAAATTGTTTCACCATAGGGATAATTCATACCCTCAAAATCAAGCTCTGTGGAGTCAGTCTTGATATGATACAGATAACAGTAGTAGGATTTGAGCCCATCGCCTCCACTGGTAAAAACTGTGGTATTGAGGGTTTTAACAACGGCGGGAAAATATAAACAGATCAACAGAGAGGTGATCAGTATAGTTGAAATCCACCCAATTCTTAAGGAGAGCTTTCGGTTCATTTTATTCGATGGGATCCCGGGTATGATCTTTAATGAAAAATAACGGACGATTCTTGGATTCATTATAGATACGGGCAATATATTCTCCGATTATTCCCATACAGAGCAATTGAACACCACCGAGCAGAACCACCACTGCAATGAGGGATGTCCACCCTGGCGAAGTATGACCTGTTACAAAAGCGATCAGCGCATATACCATGTAAAGCAGGCCCAGCAGAGTGGTAAGAATTCCAAGGTATGCCGATATCCTCAGTGGCTTGCTGGAAAAGGCGGTAATGCCATCGAGACCGAGCTGCATCATCTTTTTAAGGGTATAGTTGGTTTGCCCTTGAGTCCGGGGCGGTGCAACATAAGATACGATTCCCTGCCTGAAGCCCATCCACACTACGAGGCCACGGTTAAACCGGTCCTTCTCGGGAAAAGCCAGAAATGCCTCGAGTGCCTTACGCGATAAAAGCCTGAAATCGGCAGATCCGGGTTCCAGCTTCACATCGCTTAACCGGTTCAATAAGGAATAGAAAGTCGATGATGACCATTTCTTAAACCGACCGGTTCCCTGGTGTTCGATCCGTTTAGTATTTACAATATCATAGCCTTGCGACTGCAAATCAAGCAATTGAGGAATCAGTTCCGGCGGGTGTTGCAGATCGGCATCCAGAGTAATCACGGATTGTCCGTGAGCCTCATTCAACCCGGCAATCAGGGCTATCTGCTGCCCGAAATTCCGGGATAATGATATGCCGGTAATTCTGGAATCCTTATCGGCAAACTGACGGATTTTCTCAAAAGTACTATCCTTACTGCCATCGTCAACCAGTATTATTTCCCACGATTTCCCCAGGCCATCCATGGTAGATTTCAGTCTGTTCAGCAATTCATTGATATTGCCTTCTTCATTCAATAATGGAATGACCAGCGAGATGTCAATTGATTTCATTAGGCTTTAGTGTTGGACCAAAGGTACCTTTTCAGACCAAAAATCCATAGTATGGTTAATAAATTGGCCTCAGCGGTTTATTTTGTAAATTATTCAGTAATTTTATGCATCCCCCATGTGCATAATGAGACGAGTGACGAGTGACGAGTGACAGGTGACAGGTGACAGGTGACAGGTGACAGGTGACAGGTGACAG
>CAILAQ010000677.1 GCA_903832165.1 uncultured Bacteroidota bacterium
AGTCTCCATCTTCAGATGGGGGTTGAAAGATCGGTAGAAGGAAGAAAGAGGAGGCGCCAGGGCCAATTTTGAATTTTGAGATTTCAGGATCAAGATTGCCTCTACATCATTTGTTGGTGAGGGACGGGGTCCCGACTTTCGTCGGGATGACACAGCTACCGAGGCTAATTTGATTTTGGAATTTCAGCATGAAGTTTGCCTCGGAGATTTGTCATCCCCGCGCAGGCGAAGCCGGAGGCGGGGACCCCGTCCCTTACCACAAAATTATGCGAAAGCGCCCCTACTTATTCTTAAGAAAAAGGCTCATCCATCCTGCAACCTCCCCGCTGTGCACCGGTTGCTCAAGGCTTTCAATTCCAGCAGCCAGTAATTCCGGCGTGAGCAGGTGTGAATTCGCCAGCATCAGTTTATGCTCAAAATCTAAAGAAAATTCGGGGTGTCCCTGGATGCCAAGCATATTTTTGCCTACCAGGAAAATGCCGTTCGGAATATTGGGTGCTTTTGCGATCAGTCTGGTATGCGGAGGTAGCTGAACCACCTGGTCCTGGCACGACATCAGCAGGCTGACAGTGGGCAGGGCAGGTTTCATCCAGGGCTCCTGCACAAGAATTTCGAAATCATGCACGCCAGCACTCCATCCTGTTTCCGCCTTTTTCACCACTCCACCGAGGGCAGCACCAATCATCTGATGACCAAAGCAAACCCCGATACATGGATTTCCTGATTCGGCAATTTCACGGGTAAATTTTTTGAGCTGGTGAATCCAGGGTACATCATCATAAACTGATAACCTCGAACCACTGATAATCCAGGCGTCGCATTCGAACGGACCGGCGGGGAATTTACCATCACATACATAATAATCAACGAATTCGAATCCGGGCAATATCCGCCTGAACATCTCAGGATAGCTGCCATCCGGATGATTCAGCTCCTTACGGGCATGGTCGCAAATCAAGAGGCCGATTATCATGATACAGGGAATTAGTTAAATCAACATTTTAACGGCAGAATAGGCAAAGTAGAGCGCAAACAGGCAAAGGATAATACCCAGGCCCTTAATAATCCCATTTACAATTTTGGGATTTATCCTATGGCGAAACCTTGAGAGGATCAGAGCCATGACCACAAACCAGATAATGCTGCCAATTGCAAGCGCCAAAGCATAAGAAAGGCTTAGGAGCAAAGGAAACCAGCGTGGCCGGCCGGCGGTATCGCGGGGAGCCTGATTCTTAAATATTTTCAGGGTATCCGCCTTGAAATACGATTGAACCTGTTGATTATCATTAGTTTTCCCCTCGATACCGTTCAACGTCCTCACATTCTGGCCAATCATGGTGTCCAATCCGCCGGTATTAAAACCCAGCGAAGCAATAAAGGTAATGACCAGAAATGAGCTGGTCAGACTTCCGAAAAACAGGGTTGGGTTCAGAAAGTTGACCATAAACCCGGTGTACATTGCACCCTTTCCCTCAGGTGCTGGACGGCCGGTTTGGGGATGAATTTCCTCCACATGCTCAATATCAACTTTCGATTTGAACACCTTGTATCCCACAAAAAGAATGAAAACTGATCCGACTGCGAGTATATAAGGCATAGCCGGCTTGATAAAGGGATAGAGCTTGGTAATCCCAAAAACGGCTACAAATACATAAAGAAAATCGGCGAACGAAGCACCTAAGGCAATTTTATTGCAGTACCTGAGCTTCCCTTTCAATGCATGCGAAGTAATCAGAATACTTACCGGGCCTGCAATCGGCATCGAAAAGATGAAGCCGGATAACAGGCCAACAATTGACATTGTAATCAAACTCTCTACCATACCGACAAAAGAACTAAAATAGTTTCAATCAGCAAAAGGACTGCCTAATAGGGAGGACCCACGGGTTGCTCCCCTACAAATTGTTACTGCCGACTTTCTTTAACAATCGCCTGATACCGTTGTGCGCCCTTCTTCAGATAACGGGCCTGGGTTGGCATATCTACC
>CAILAQ010000678.1 GCA_903832165.1 uncultured Bacteroidota bacterium
ACCTGATTTTTTGTAGTATACTGCTGTAACGCGTTAAAGTTCAATAGATTTACTGAAACACTCGCAGCAAGTCGTTTTCCGGCTTCAAGATTTACACCCGCTGAAAAGTACGAGTAGTGAGGGACCAGATAAAGGGCAGAATACTGGGCATCCGGTCGGTAAGCTGTTAGTTCATCTGCCTTAGTATTGATCATATATCCCGGTTCAATAAAGACACCGGCAATCAATTTTGGATCTGGGATTCCGAGGCGCTTGCGATTTTCGGGAAGAATTTCCGCTGCTAATACGTGGGCTTCCTGCTGATCCCCTGAAAGAATCAGGGAAGAATAGAGATATTGCTCAGCAAGAGCATCTTTCGCATTAAAATTCAAAGCCTTACGAAAATGATCTGCCGCCTTTACTCCATTCTTAAAATTCAATTGCGCCAAACCGGCTCGCATCCGCAGGTAATAATAATCGTATCCTGCCGAAAAGCCGGACTTCGAATATATCAGAACTTTTTTCCAGTCGGAATCAAGATAAGCCTTATAAGAGAGGCTGTCGATTTCAGTAAAGGAGTACTTTCTCTGGGCGGTGACTCCGGCTTGATGAAGAAATAATAATATAAGGATCAGCGCGAATGCAATTTTTTTATGTTTGTATCCTGGCATAGGCTGATTATTTTATAGTTGTGAGGCAAAGACTTTTACCTGATGAGTTAATTCTGATCTTTCCCCCGCGATTTATTTCAACCTGGAACTCCGTTTCCTGAATATTCTTATGAAATACAGACTGCTTTGTACTGGTTTTCAGCATATAGACTGAGGGGTCCAATGTGTCATCGGTGTTCAGAAATTCCAGGGCAAAAGCATAATGCAGGAATAGATAAAACGGTGCCATCCAATCCTGCAGCCATCTCAGCCAGCTGCCGGTAATCACCGACAATGGCAGCTGATCAGTAATAATCAGCTCTTTATCGAACATGAGCGGTACCCGAAAGCAAGCCGAGAAGAAGGTAAAAAGTTGGTTGTCCTTTGGTCCTTCATAATATGTAAAATAAAATTGCTGGTCATCGCTGACGAACCAGGCTGTGGAATTACTCTGCCGGTCGAAGAAGTAAGAATTATTAAAATAATCAGTATGAACTTCCCATTCTGATTGCATCAATTTTCCATCGGGAGATTCGAGATAATCCACCCTGATTTTCTGCCCCGGTATAAAATGCAGGGTACGCCTGAGAAGCTGATCGGCATTGAGATTACAGACCAGGTCATTTTCATTTGGTCCGGAATAGGCAATGAGTGAAGGGGTACCATTATTATAGCGCAGAAAATACCCGAAGGGATATTCAATTGTTGCGGCATCGATATCTGGTTCGGCCTGTATTTGAAAATGCAGGTGAGGTTCAGGGGACCGGCCGGAGTTCCCAACGAGTGCCAGTTCTCTGGAAGCAACTGCAGAATCCCCCTGTTTCAGTCGGATAGAACCGGGTTTCAGATGCGAGTATTTTGAATAAAGGCCATCGGCATGTTTCAGGATAACGGTATTTCCCCAGTTCTGCCTGACATTGGCATCACCGGGCTCGTTATCCGGAATCCCGTCGGAGACTGAATCCACCACCCCATCGGCTGCAGGATAAACAGGCAGGGAATAGCAGAAATAGTCAGAAAGATTAAATCCATTTCCCTGATAAGTTTTGCCATCTGCGCCAACCTTGATAAAATCCCAGGCGAAGCGCCAATCAGCCTGATGGGTAAGTTTGCCATTGTATCCCTGGCTTACCTTCCATTTTCCCATAAAAGGCAGACGAAAAAGCATACTGGCTTTTCTGCTGAGGCGATTTTGGTAATTAGACCAGGCGTAAAGGTTTCGTTCAGGTGAATTATGCTGAATCACAACGGGGAACAATCCTGAGGAGCGACTTTTTCGCTGTCGTATTACATAAAGAAAAACCGGTACCACCAGGTTAAAAGGAAGGGCATATACGGATAAACCTGTCGGTGCCAGTAACTGCTCCATTCCAACAGCCAGCAGAGTAACCACAGGCATGATGACTATGGTCCAGAAGAAGCTGAAAGTGGTTGGGATAAGGAAGAATCCTCCTATGGCTATCGCAGTAAGGATATAATTAAATCCGATATAACTATAATCCAGAGTATTAATATCCAGGCCTATTGCAGAATAAAAAAGACAGGCCGTAAAGAAACCTGTTAATGAAAGCAGGAATGCGATTCTGGAATAGATTACAAGGCCTGCAGCGATAGCAAGGCCGGCTAAGAGGTTGTATTGAAAAAACACAGCTCCGAGAGATATCAGATACGTTCTGAGGCCCTGTGGTAAAGGAATCCTGTTCAGCCAGTCTACGCCATGTACAAGGTTGATACCACCGATCCCGTAAAGCCCGTTTAATTCGAAAAGTGATTGATCGCCAAATTCGATTGAAGCAAAGCGCTTTACTGCCAGCATGATAATCCAGAGGCTGATCACGAATGGCCAGCTCAGGAAGGGAAGTCCTGACTTCAACATCTTGTTACGGAAAAACACTGTCAGGAAGAAGGTCAGTACTGAAGCCAGCAGGACAATGATCACCAGGGCCCATCCTGCTTTAAAGAACAGCCCGAGCGGCAAAGTAACAAGAAGAGTATTATATCCATAAACACCCCTGGATATAGTTCCTTTATCGAACCCCATCCATTTCGCCAGAAGTAATGATACAGACACACCGGCTAAACCGGCAATTCCTGATTGTGGCACCATAAATGTTACGAGCAGGATCAATACTGACAGAATCAGGTTATCAGAAAAGAAAACCTGTGAATATGAATACAGGAGTCCTTCTCCGAGGTATTTATTGTTCCGGAACTGCTTCAGCAGATATATGTCGTCCCGGTTTTTCAAGGAAGGAGGTGGTCTGGAGTGATTTCATTCTGCACGAGTGAATCCAGTGTCTCTGCCTTGCGGATCAGATTTGGCTTTCCATCCATTCCAATCATGATAACATTTGGGCGGAGGGTGATAAACTGAAGCCACTGGGTCATATTGTAAGCTCCTGTACGTGATACCACTACATGATCATCTTTTTGAAACAGCGGAAGTTTCATCTGGTCACGAATCATATCGATGTTCATGCACAATGGACCATATACAACTGCATCTTCAGTAGTTCCGGTCATTTCCCTGACCGGGTGAATCATATGATCATACCAGAAAGCAGTAAAAAGCAGATTGACACCAAAATCAAGAATCATTGCTTTTCGTCCGTCTGCCAAGCGCTTGGTTGCCAAAACAGTACCAACAAGAAAACCTGCATCATCGATGAGGGCGCGGCCGGTTTCCAGGATCAGCAGAGGCATGTTATCGGGATCGAAACCTGCGCGGATCAGCGGCCCGGTAATTGCCTCCGCATACTGGTCGAAGCCCGGGGTTGTATCTGCAGCATTGTGATAGGCTCCTTTAAGTGTATTCAGCGAAGCGAATCCGCCTCCCATATCAAGGTACAAAATCCGCTTATCGAATTTTCCCTGAATTTCCATAGCGAATGCGGCCATTTTTTCAGCTGCTATCCGATAGGCGGATGTTGAAGTAACATAAGTTCCGATATGTGTATGCAGCCCCACGAGATCGAGCTTTCCGGAGGCGAGAATTTTCCGGACAGCCTCCAGGGCCTCTCCATTTTCGTAATTAAATCCGAACCTGTCCCACTTTGGAAAGAGGCCTGTTTCCATATTGATTCTGATGGCTACTCTCGGCTTAACTTCAATATTTTCTGCCAGGCGAATGAGGGTATAGAGTTCATCAAAATGATCAATATGGATATATGAGTGATTATTCGCAGCTTTAATAAGGTCCTCTTCGCTTTTATCAGGGCCGTTGAAAATGATTTCGCGGCCGTCCACTCCGTTCCGGATTGCCTTATCGTACTCAAAGCCGGAAACGACTTCCGCCCAGGAGCCTTCCTGATGAAATACCTGGCAAACGGCATCCAGGTAATTAGTTTTATAGGACCATCCGAACTGCACCTTTGGATATCGCGATTGGAAAGTATCGACCGCTTTTCGGCAGGTTTCCCGAATGGTTTTTTCGGAGAGAACGAATAATGGGGATCCGAACAGGCTGATCAGCGTGCTTACCGAATTATTATCGATATGGCTGATTGGCTCAATTATGCCGGAGGTGCCATTTTTACCGGGCATTCCGGTATGCATGCGCTTGATTACCGGTGGTTCAAAAAGTTTCTTATTCATTAATTATTTTTCTCCATTAAAAGCAAAGGACTGATGTGTATTAACATCCACTATCATATCGTATGAATAACGGATAAACATTTTTCCAGCCTCAAAAGCCGTAAACGGTTCCGGATTCATTCCCATGGCAAGGTGTACAATCGCTTCCGGAAGATTCTGCCCTGCGGCCACCGCGAGGTACACCCATGCAGGGATACGCGGGTTGATTTCAACGAGATAATATTTGTTATCCGATGACCGTATCATCTCCAGTTCCATTCCGCCGCGCCAGAAAGTATTTGAAATAATTCTTTTCGTCAGGTCCAGAAGATATTTATCTGCGATGGTGATTCCGGACCAGGCCTTGCCTTTATCAGTAACAAACATTTTGCGCATTGGAACAGCCCCTATGGTGTTGCCTTTACCATCGCCTACAGCCACTACATTAACCTCGGTTCCACTGATATACTGCTGAACAACCACCGGCAGTCCCCATTGGGCGCTGATTCTGTAGAAGGCCGCTATGGCCTGCTCAACATTATGAGCGAGAACAGCATCATAAAATTTCCCTTTAATCATCCATGGGCCCGATAATTCACGACAAATTCCAGGGATCTCGAGGGCACTGCTAACGGTATGGCTTCCGGGCACGCTCAGGTCGTACTTTTTCCCAAATTCAGGCAGATTGGATTTCAGTCGTTCATCGTATTGTCCGATTGTTGGAAGGAAAGTTCGGATTCCCATTGCGGTCAGGCGATTCTCAGCCTTGATCAGGGGAAGAAGTTCAGAATCAAAGTTGGGGATCAGCACATCAATTTTATCCCGCCGGTGAATTTCCTCCAGACGGGCCAACAGGGGTTCCATTCCGTTTGAAGGATATGGGATCAGGTAAGTTTTATCGGCTACGCCTTCCATGTAAGCTCCGGGCTCCATATTTTCATAAGCTAATCCAAGAATCCTCGGCTCGAAATGGGTTGATTCGCGCAATCCCCTGATAACAGGGACTCCGGGACCCGGATTATCTGTATTATTGAGTCCACTAACTGCGATAGTCAATTTTTCACGCTTCATTTTCAAGAATCTGCATTGATTTGAGGACAGCAAGAAAATCGAGGAGATACCTGTCGAATTCCAATCTGGATAGTTCGTAATCCTGGTTTAAGATTCTGAAGATCTCATTTTCATCATTGCAGCCGATCATCAGTCTGAGGAGGATCAATCCGGTTGGATTGAGTGTAAATGACTCTCCTGTCGAGGGATCAAAGACCAATCCCTGGTCACTGATCCGCAGTCCGGATTTAATGTGGATACTCATATCACTTTTCCTAAATACTAAAAGAGCAAATTATGAAGGTGTAAAGGTGATAATTTAGTAATATGAGTGCAAAAATAATCACCCAATAGGTGCAATTCACCTACGAGAAGGTGAAATTAAAAAAGCTGCCCGGAAATGGGGCAGCTTTTCAATAAGTTGGCGAACGATAAAATCGTTACTCAGCGGCAGGGGTTTCGTCGGCAGCGGGAGCTTCTTCGGCAACGGGAGCTTCTTCAACTGCGGGAGCTTCTTCAGCTGCAGGAGCTTCTTCAGCTGCAGGAGCTTCTTCAACAACCGGAGCTTCAACAACAACCGGAGGTTCTTCAACAGCAACCTCTTCAACAACAGCAGCAACAACAACGGGAGCTGCGAGAGTTACGTGAATTGGTTCCTCTTCAGCGTGAGCTGCAGCGGCTTCCTTGGCATTTTTCTTTGCCAGGGCAGCTGCGCGTAAATCCTTCACCTTAGTTTCAGCGGCAAAGCGTGATTTCTCATCGCTGCGTTTGTCGGCGTCTTTTTTGCTGGCAACGCTTTTCAGTTTCTGTTCGTTTAATGCAGTCCATTCCTGGAATTTCTGTTCAACCTGTTCTTCTGTAAGGGCACCTTTTCTGACACCCTTCAGCAGATGATTCTTATACAGAACACCGCGCTGAAGCAACAATGAACGTACGGTATCAGTCGGCAGCGCACCCTTTTGCAACCATGTCAATGCCTTATCAAAGTCAATTTCTATGGTAGCAGGATTCGTGACAGGATTGTATGAACCAATCCTTTCAATGAATTTACCATCCCGTGGTGCCCTGCTATCCGCTACTACGATGAAGTAGAACGGACGGGATTTTTTCCCGTGTCTGGCTAATCTAATTTTTGCTGGCATGCTTACTGATAATTAATCTTTTAAATTTTGTGGCGCAAAGATACCATTAATATCCTGTTCTCCAAAAGTATTTAACTTTTAAAAGAGTTTTAAACATAGCCACCAACAGGCATAATCATGCCTAATTTTGGCACCAATGAGTGACTTTGTACATCTTCACCTCCACACCCAGTATTCTATCCTCGACGGGGCCACGCCTATCGCGGGATTGATGGATCGTGCCGTATCTCTGGGAATGCCGGCCGTAGCGATAACTGACCATGGCAACATGTTCGGCGTGAAACATTTTTTCGATGCTGCAAGGGCGAAAAACATAAAGCCCATCCTCGGATGTGAAGTTTATCTGGCACCGAAAGGAAGAAAGGATAAATCGGACATTGAGGACCGCCAGCGTTTCCATCTCATACTTCTTGCTAAAAACAGCAATGGCTATCACAACCTGATCAGGATGGTATCGAAGGCCTATCTGGAAGGATATTACTACAAACCAAGAATCGACTGGGAGCTGCTGCACCTGTATCATGAGGATCTTATAGCCTGTTCTTCCTGTCTGGCCGGAGAGCTTCCCCGCGCTGTCCGCAACAATGAAGCGGCTGCTGAGGAGGTATTGATGCGGTACAAAAACCTCTTTGGGGAAGACTTTTACATTGAGCTTCAGGATCATGGTCATCCGGAACAAAAGCAGGTAAATCCCATCCTGATAAAACTGGCCCGGAAGCATGGGGTGGATCTGATAGCAACCAATGATGTTCATTACCTGAATGAAAAAGATGCCGAGGCCCAGGACATCCTGCTTTGCCTCAGTACTGGAAAAGATATCAACGATACCGGCCGGATGAAGTTTATCGGGCAGGAGTTCTTCAAAACCAGCGAAGAGATGCACCGGATTTTCCCGGAGGCACCGGAAGCAATCACGAATACCATCAAGGTTGCCGACAAAATTGAAAATTTCGAACTGGACCGCGAGGTTTTGCTGCCCGAATTCAAACTACCGGAAGGATTTGAGACTCAGGATGAGTACCTGAGCTTTCTGGCGAATGAAGGTGCAAAAAGGCGTTATCCTGATATTACTCCGGAAATTCAGGAACGGATAAATTTTGAATTGTGCGTGATTGCGGAGATGGGATTTGCCGGATATTTCCTCATAGTTCAAGACTTCATCCGCGCAGCCCGTGAGAGGAAAGTCTCGGTTGGTCCGGGCCGGGGTTCGGCCGCCGGTTCTGCTGTTGCCTACTGCACGGGAATAACAGACATTGATCCGATCAAATACAAGCTCCTCTTTGAACGGTTTCTGAATCCCAAGCGAATATCGATGCCTGATATCGATATCGACTTTGATGATGACGGCCGTGAAGAGGTAATGAAATATGTACTCGAAAAATATGGAAAAGAGCGCGTGGCTCAGGTCATCACGTTTGGATCCATGGGTGCCAAAATGGCGATCCGGGATGTTGCCCGTGTTATTAACCTCCCGTTACCTGAAGCCAATCGTTTATCCAAGCTGATACCAGACGGACCGGATGTTTCGTTAAAATCGGCTTATCGGGATGTCCCGGAATTACGTGCCGAACTGACCAGCAATGACCCGTTGATCAGGAAGACTCTGGAAATGGCTGAGATCCTGGAAGGGTCCATACGGCAGACAGGCATTCATGCATGCGGGGTGATCATTGGCAGGGATCCGCTGATTGAGCATATTCCGGTGGCCATTTCAAAGGAAACCGACCTGATGATTACCCAGTTCGACGGGCATTATCTTGAAAAGGTCGGGATGCTGAAGATGGACTTCCTGGGTCTGAAAACACTGTCGATCATCAGGGATGCACTGGAGAACATCAGGCTTTCGAAGGGTATTGATCTGGATATGGATACAATTTCCTACGAAGACACCAAGACCTTTGAGTTGTATCAGAAGGGAGAAACGGTAGGAACGTTCCAGTTTGAATCTCCTGGTATGAGGGCTTATCTAAAAGATCTGAAGCCGACGACTCTTGAGGATCTTATTGCGATGAATGCTTTGTACCGGCCTGGTCCGATGCAGTATATCAACGGGTTCATCAAAAGAAAATTCGGGTTAGAGGTTGTTGAATATCCGCACCCCTGGCTGGAAGAGATTCTCAAGGATACCTATGGAATCATGGTATACCAGGAGCAGATCATGCAGACGGCACAAAAGATCGGCGGGTTCTCGCTGGCACAGGCCGACAATCTCCGTCGGGCGATGGGTAAGAAGAAGATGGATGTGATGGAGAAGGAGAAGGAGTTTTTTGTAGCAGGTGCTGCGAAAAACGGTATTGAAAAAGCAAAAGCGGTTGAGATCTTCGATATCATGATGGAATTTGCGAATTACGGATTCAACCGTTCGCACTCCGCCGGATATGCCGTGGTCGCTTTCCAGACAGCCTACCTGAAGGCCCATTATCCGGCTGAATATATGGCCGCGGTACTTACGCGCAACCTTAATGATATCAAGAAGATCACCTTTATTATGGACGAGTGCCGGCGGATGGGCATGCAGGTATTAGGGCCGGACGTGAATGAAAGCTATTTGAAATTTACCGTTAACAAGCAGGGTAATATACGTTTCGGGCTTGCTGCGGTGAAGGGTGTTGGTGCAGGGATCGTGGAAGCGCTGGTTCAGGAAAGAGACAACAAAGGTCCATTCAAGGACATTTATGATATGGTGGAGCGCATCAGCCTGAAAACGCTGAACAAAAAGGTGGTAGAAGCTATGTCAGTGAGCGGAGCCCTGGATAACTTATCGAAATATCAACGTTACCAGTTCTTCTCGGAGGATGAAAAAGGTCAAAATTTCATTGAGCAATTACTCCGCTACGGAATGAAGGTGCAGGATGAGAATGCCGGGAGTCAGATCAGTCTTTTTGGAGGGATATCGGAGATAAAACCATCGCGGCCCGAGCCGCGGCCATGCGAGGCATGGAGCACTCTCCAGCAGCTCAACCTTGAAAAGGAGCATGTGGGCATTTACCTGTCGGCACACCCGCTTGATGAGTACCGGCTGGTGATTGACCGCTTTACCAATGCTAATTTTGCTGATCTGGAGGATATAATCGCACTTAAGGGTAAAGACCTGAAGGTTGCGGGAATAGTTACCTCGGTTGAGCATAAAATAACCAAGAACGGCAAACCATTCGGCCGGATGATGATGGAGGATTTCTCGGATACGCATACGTTCACCTTTTTCTCGCCGGACTATCTGACGTTCAGGAATTATATGCAGCCGGGCTATGCTGTAATGCTAAACGGAAAAGTGGAATCGCACCGGTTCAATGATAACGAATTCGAGTTTAAGGTAAAGGAGATGAATCTGCTGGCTGATATAGGGGAGAAAATGATAAAATCGGTGAACTTAAACCTCTCACTCGATTCAATCAGTAAAAAACTGGTGAACGAGCTTCTTGCAATGGTTCAGAAACACAAAGGGAAAACAACGCTAAAGTTCAGGGTCTATGATTCAGTTCAAAAAATCAGCATTGACCTGTTCAGCCGTAATTTCCGGGTTGAACTGAACAAGGAATTTTTACAATATCTGAATAATCAGTCCGAAATAGAATTTAAGATCGAATAATTCTGAAGTCACAAGCGATTTCTATACTTTTGTAAAAAAATAAAAATTATAACCATGACCATTGAGATAACAGATTCTAATTTTCAGGAAGTTGTGATTGATGCCGGCAAACCGGCCGTTGTTGATTTCTGGGCTGAATGGTGCGGACCCTGTCGCATGCTGACCCCTATTGTAAAAGAATTATCTGCAGAATATGAGAACCGCGTGGTTGTCGGAAAAGTTGATGTGGACAGCAACCCCGGCATATCGGCCAAGTACGGGATCCGGAACATCCCCACCCTGCTTTTTTTCAAAGACGGACAGGTTGTTGACAAGCAGGTTGGCGTAGTTCCCAAAGGTGCCCTGGTGAACAAAATCGATGCCTTGCTGAAATAGGGCAAAGATAACCGGTTACGAAAAATCTTTCAGAGATAGAAGAGTGGGGAAATCTTTACGAGATTGACCTGATTGCACGTCAGGTGGTGGAAGGCTTCATCACCGGTCTGCACCGCAGTCCGTATCATGGATTCAGTGTTGAATTTGCAGAGCACCGCCATTATAATCCGGGGGAACCCACAAGGCATATCGATTGGAAGCTATATGGCCGGACTGATAAACTTTTCATAAAGCGATACGAGGAGGAGACCAACCTCCGGGCTCAATTCATCATTGACACCTCCTCATCGATGCTTTTTCCCAATCCCGAGCGTAAAGCAACGAGCAAGCTGTTTTTCTCGGTTTACACTGCAGCAGCCATGATGCGTTTATTACGCAGACAGCGTGATGCCGTGGGGCTGACGCTTTTTTCATCCGACATTGAACTGACCACCCCTGCCAAGGTAAGCACTGTACATGGCCAGAGCCTGTTTGCTGAAATGATGAATCTGCTTGCGCGGACTGGTCCTTCGCAGGTTAAGGAAAATCTTAACCGTCCCACCAATGCCGCAGTGGTCATGCACCAGCTGGCAGAGATGTATCCCAAAAGAAGTCTTGTGATTTTGTTTACGGATATGCTTGATGCCTCAGATCCCGACGAGTTGTTCTCAGCACTGAGGCACTTCCGGTACAACAAGCACGAGGTGATACTTTTTCACGTAAAGGATCACAAACTTGAAGAATCCTTCGACTTCCCCAACCGGCCTCACCGGTTTGTCGACATGGAAACAGGGCGAAGCATTCTGGTTAATCCGGCGGAGATAAGAACCCGGTACCGCGAAAAAATCAGTGAATATTTTTCTGACATCAAGCTTCGTTGCGGTCAATACGATATTGATTTTGTTGAGGCTGATATTCGTGAGGATTTCAGAGAAGTTTTGCTGCCCCTTTTGATCAAGCGGCAGAAATTATTTTGATAGTTATAGCAGCGGACTGAACATCCTGGCTATGGATTCCTGCATTTTATCCATCATACGGCGCTGTTCCCAATCTTCCAGTATTATCTCCTTTGAATTATCGATATCGTCCTCAAAGTCGAGGCGGAGTTCCCTTGCAATTTCTTCATCATAAATCAGGGCATTTGCTTCGAAATCCTGATTAAAGCTGCGGATATCCATATTTGCGGTCCCAACAGATGAAAAAACGTCATCTACGATCATCAGCTTACTGTGGGTGAATCCTTTCAGATAAAAATACACATGCACTCCCGCCTCCAGCAGTTCTTTCACATAGGAGCGACTGCTTCGCCATACCATCCATGAATCGTTTCTTTCCGGCAGCAGCAATTTAATTTCTATTCCGCTGAGGGCCGCAGTTTTCAGGGCTGTAAGGATACTTTGATTCGGCAGAAAATACGGTGTGGAAATGTAAACATACCGGGCTGCGGTGGCTATAGCAGCAAAGTATGCCTGCATAATGCTTTCCCAATCCGAATCGGGGCCGCTGGCAACAATTTGCACCAGCAAATCCTGTTTGACGTTATGTTCGGGGAAATACTTCTGATCGTAATCTGATGTATTCATGGCAAAGTTCCAGTCGAGGAGGAAAATAGCCTGTAAGCTGGTGACAGAATCCCCTTCAAGCCTGAGATGGGTATCGCGCCAGCGGGTATTATTACCCAGGCCGCGCAGATAACGGTCGGCGATATTTATTCCGCCGACAAATGCAATACGCCCATCCACCACAATAATCTTGCGGTGCAGCCTGAAGTTCAGCTTATTGGCAAAAGCATAAGTTTTTACCGGCATAAAATTCACGACCTTGACCCCGGAGGAGGTCAATTCACGTATATATCTTCTTGATAATGACCAACTGCCGAGATCATCGTATAGCACTTTTACATCAAGGCCTGCCAACGCCTTTCTCATCAGGATCTCCTTGATCCGGTTGCCTATCTGGTCATCATCGATTATATAAAATTCCAGGTGAAGATGATCGCGGGCATTTTCCAGTTCATAAATTATGGAGCCGAATGTTTGGCGTCCATTATTCAATACCCTGATTCTATTGTGCTCCGTAATCAGAGCCTTTGAATTATTCAGGAGCAGCTTCATCAGGTGCCGTTTAACCGTCAGCTTCGGATTTCGGATAAAAATCTTGTTATTCAGAAGGATCATCTGCTCCCGGATCAGGCGGTCGAGCGACATCCGGTCCGACATCTCCTTCATGACGATCATTTTACGCTTCTTTGGATTGACGCCGAAATAGACATAGAGGATGATCCCTCCGATCGGAATCAGAAACAATACCAGAATCCAGGAAAGGGTTTTGAATGGATCCTGGTTGTCCATAATAACGACTACCACCATTACGAGGATGGTAAGCAGAAGCACGGCATCCAAAATCATCCAAAAAGTTCCGGGATGGTTAAAATTATTGAAAATGCTGGCAATCATTATCTTTAAGATGTATGGAAAAATACGAATCAATTTGCTAATTTGCTAATGTGTCAATGTGCTAATTTGCAAATGTGCTAATGTGCCAATGAAGAGTTACCTTAGCACATAATAAAAGAATCAATCGATGAATACTATTTTGTTGATTATCATTATAATACTTCTTGTAACGGCGATTGGGCTGCAATTTGCATTCAGGACCCGGCAAATGGAAGATCAAAGCGGGAAGATGCTGGAAACCATTGAGAAAAGCATCAGCAGGATTGAGACGTCCGTAAAGGAAGAGGTAAAATCCAACCGTCAGGAGCTGAATAACACATTGAGCACTTTTCAGCAATCGTTTCTCGGCACACTCAGTGGAATTTCAAAAGATCAGGCAGAGCATCTGAAAATGAGCCGTGAGGAGCTGACAAAAAACCTTAAGGAGTTCTCTGATCAGATGGTTCTTCAACTGGACAAGATCACTGGCAAAGTAGAGACAAAGCTTGGGGAGTTGAATGCCAGTACTGAAAAGAAGCTGGAGCAGATGAGGGAAACGGTAGATGAGAAGTTGCAGAAAACGTTGAACGAAAGGCTTGGGCAATCTTTCGAGGTAGTTAGCCGGCAGCTGGAAAATGTTCAAAAAGGATTGGGTGAGATGCAAACGCTGGCTCAGGATGTTGGCGGATTAAAAAAAGTGCTCAGCAATGTGAAAATGCGTGGGGGGCTCGGTGAGGTGAGGCTGGAGATGCTCCTCGAACAAATTCTAGCACCGGAGCAATATGAAGCCAATGTTAAAACGAAGAAAGGATCATCGGATCTCGTTGAGTTTGCGCTCAAGCTGCCTGGAAAAGATGATGACGGTGGCGTTGTTTACCTTCCAATTGATGCAAAATTCCCGCAGGAAGCATACATACTGCTCACGGAAGCCTATGAGGCGGCCAATCCGGAAGCCATAGACGCAGCGGCAAAAAGTCTGGAATCCATAATAAAAAAAATGGCCAAAGACATCAGGGACAAGTACATCGATCCGCCGAATACTACGGAATTCGGGATATTATTTCTGCCATTTGAAGGAATTTATGCTGAAGTGATCCGAAGATCGGCCCTGATGGAAACTCTTCAGCGGGATTTCCACATTATGGTTACCGGGCCAACTACATTAGCTGCCATTCTGAACAGCTTGCAAATGGGCTTCAAAACTCTGGCCATTCAGAAGCGAAGCAGTGAAGTCTGGCAGGTATTGGGCGCCATAAAAACTGAATTCGAAAAATTTGGAGGCCTGCTGGATAAGGCACAGAAGAATCTTCACACGGCCACATCACAGCTGGATGAACTGGTTGGCAAGCGGACCAAGGCTATTCAGCGGCGCCTCCGGGATGTTGAGTCATTGCCTGCCGGAGAGGCGGCGCGATATTTACCTGAGATCGGGGATGGAGACACATCGGAAGCAGATGACGAAAGTTAAAGGTCCTCGCATTCGCGAAATTTCTTTTTCAGGGCGAACGTTCTCTAGTTGACTGCCGTTGTAAGTCACGGGGTTCCCGCCTCCGCGGGAATGACAACTCTATCGATCTTTTTTTCGTATAGCGATCTTCGTCTTCCGTGTTTCGCGTTTCGCGTCTCGGTCATCGAATTTTACTAAATTAGCTGAACAAAAGAAGAATATGCCAGACAGTAAATCTATCACAGATCGATTCATCCGGTATGCAAGGGTTAATTCCCAATCCGACAACGGATCCTCCTCCTGTCCGAGCAGCGCCGGACAAATTGAGTTTGCCCGGCTGGTTATTGAAGACCTGGCAGAGATCGGGTGCATAGAAATCGGACTCGACCGGAACGGATATATCATGGCTACCCTGCCATCCAATGTAACAAAGGAAACGCCCATCATAGGATTCATCGCCCATCTGGATACCAGTCCTGATTTTTCCGGAAAGAATGTTAATCCCCGGATCATAAATAATTATGACGGTTCTGTTATTCCGCTTGATAGCGAAGGGCAGATCATTCTGAGTCCTTCGGAGTTTCCCGAACTGCTGAATTATAAAGGCCAGGACCTGATTGTTACCGATGGAAAAACATTATTGGGTGCCGATGACAAAGCGGGGGTTACTGAGATTATCGAGGCGATGAAATATCTGATTCTGAATCCGGATATTCCCCATGGAACTATTAAAATAGGGTTTACGCCAGATGAAGAGATTGGACGGGGGGCGGATCGGTTTGATGTCAAAAAATTCGGGGCAGACTTTGCCTATACCATGGATGGAGGAGCCATCGGTGAACTGGAATTTGAAAACTTCAATGCTGCCTCCGTTGTGATAAATATTCAGGGAAGAAATGTTCATCCGGGAACCGCGAAGGGCAAGATGATCAATGCCCTTCAAGTTGCCACAGACCTTCACCACATGCTGCCGGCCAGCGAAAGGCCTGAAAATACAGAAGGGTATGAAGGTTTCTTCCACCTCTCAAGGATCGAAGGCACCGTTGATAAAGCGCGAATGGATTACATTATCAGGGACCATGATTTTGAAAGGTTTACAGAACGCAAGAACCTTTTGGCTGAAATAGTTGCCAAGCTCAACGAAAGATATCCGGCAGGCACTGTCAAGGCAGCTGCCCGCGATCAGTATTTCAACATGAAAGAAAAGATAATGCCTGTTTACCAAATCATTGATCTTGCAGCAGCAGCGATCAGACAGGCAGGGATTGAACCGGTTATCATTCCCATCCGGGGAGGAACAGATGGGTCGAAATTATCTTACATGGGACTCCCCACACCCAATGTGTTTACCGGTGGGCATAATTATCATGGAAGATTTGAATTTATTCCAGTCCAATCCATGGAAAAGGCCGTTGAAGTAATCATAAACATTGTGCGGATTGCAACATCCTGATGATTGAACAAAAAAGCCACAAGGTTGTTCCAGAGGTACAACAAACCAAATTGATATGTTCAAGGAATTCAATGCAACAAAGAAGAAGATTTTCCGGATCATGGATGATCAGGGTCTTATCATTTCAGATAAGCATATGCCTGACATTAATGATCAGGAACTTGTTGATGCTTATCACAATATGGTTTTTGCCCGCACGGCAGACCATATGACGGTAAGCTACCAGCGACAAGGAAGGATCTACACTTATCCGCCAAATTACGGTCAGGAGGCGATCCATGGAGCAACCGCCAGGGTGATGCGCCCCGATGACTGGCTGGTGCCTGCTTTCAGGGAAATGGGTGCCTGGCTGGCAAAGGGTGCTACATTAAAAGACATTTTTCTTTACTTCATGGGATATGAAGTAGGAAATACCTGGCCTGCTGCAAATCATTTTTTACCGATTTCAGTACCAATAGCCTCCCAGCTGCCGCATGCCGCCGGTATTGGTTATGCCATAAAATACAAGAAACTTGATGAAGTAGTTTTCGCTTTCGTTGGCGACGGCGGAACATCAGAAGGAGATTTCCATGAAGCATTGAACTTTGCTGCCGTATGGAAAGTTCCGGTGGTTTTTATCGTACAAAATAACCAGTTCGCCATATCGGTCCCTTTCCGGATGCAGACTGCCTCCGATGGAATTGCCATTAAATCGGTAGCTTACGGAATGCCGGGAATACAAGTGGATGGCAATGACTTTTTCGCTATGCTGAAGACCCTTCAGGAAGCCTCAGTCCATTGCCGCAGCGGGAACGGGCCCGTATTAATTGAAGCCATCACTTATCGCAAGGGTGCACACACCACGTCGGATGATCCTACTAAATACAGAACGAAAGAAGAAGAAGAGAGCTGGGAGAAGAAAGACCCATTAAAAAGACTGAAAAATTATCTGGACAGCAAAGGGTTACTGGATGAGACAGAAGACAGAAGACTGGAAGAGCAGTACAGGTTGGAGATTGACCGGATTTTTATGGAGGCAGAAAATCAGCCTGCCTCTCCTTTGGAAGATGTATTTAAATACATGTATGCCGACATGCCCGACGACTTGAAAAAGCAGCAGGTGGAGCATGAGAATTTTCTGCAGTGGAAAGAATCAAATTCCTAAAAAATCAGTCAATGAGCATGAAGATAATGAATATGGTTAACGCGATTAACAGCGCGTTGGATATAAAGTTGGCTGAAGATCCCGACATTGTGGTTTATGGTGAGGATGTTGGTGTTGAAGGTGGTGTTTTCAGGGTTACCGAAGGATTGCAGTTGAAATATGGAGCTGACCGGGTTTTCGACTCACCTCTTGCTGAATCAGCCATTGCCGGAACAGCCATTGGGATGGCCGCGGCCGGGTTACGACCGATTATAGAAATGCAGTTTTGCGGGTTTGTCTATCCTGCATTCAATCAAATCATTTCGCACCTTGCCCGCATGCGCAACCGTTCGCGCGGAAGAATTGAGATGCCGGTGGTGGTAAGGATTCCCTATGGTGGCGGCATCAATGCACTCGAGCACCATTCCGAGAGTATGGAAGCGCTTTATGCGCAAATTCCCGGACTAAAAGTGGTGATCCCTTCGACTCCGGCCGATGCCAAAGGCTTATTGATTTCGGCAATCGAATCGAATGATCCGATCCTTTTTATGGAGCCTAAGAGAATTTACAGGGCCATTAAACAAGAAGTTGGAGAAGAGAAATTCTCGATTCCTATCGGGAAAGCAAAAATAATTACCCCTGGCACCGATGTTACTGTTGTTGCATACGGGGCCATGGTGAGGGAAGTACAAAAAGCACTACCTCGACTGAAGGAAGCTGGAATATCAGTTGAACTGATTGATCTGAGAACCATTTATCCGATGGACAAAGAGACGCTTGCCCAATCAATCCGTAAAACCGGAAGACTGGTATTTGTCGCGGAGGAGCCGACCTCATTTGGTGTTGGGGCTGAAATCATTGCCATGGCAAACGAAGAAGCATTTTTATATTTGCAGGCACCTCCGAAACGGGTAACCGCTTTTGACACTATTGTTCCTCTGCCGAAAGGTGAGCACCACTACATCATCTCTCCGGAGAAGATCTTCTATGAGATTCAAAAAACCGTAAAATTCTGATCTCATGAGATACATTTTCAAATTTCCGGACATTGGTGAAGGTCTTGATGAAGGCATAATCGCGGAATGGTATATTGAAAAGGGCCAGAGTGTAGAAATGGGGCAACCTCTTGTAAAGATGGAAACGGACAAGGTGGTAACTGATATCCCGTCCCCAAAAACAGGAATTATTGCGGCACTATACGGCCGCGTCGGGGAGACAGTCCATGTCGGCAGTCCGTTAGTTGAATATGATATGCCAGGGATTGACGGTGCAGCGGCGGTTGCCGAAGCCGCCAAGCCCGCCTTTGAAGCTGTGAAAGAGGAGGGAGCGGGAGTTGTCGGAACATTAGAAATTGCTGACAACTCAGCCTATCTTCCTGCGAGCAGTGAGGACGTGACAGCTTTAGTGCATCCAACCTCGCAAAGAGCACCTCAAAGGGCACTTGCCACACCGGTAGCCCGGGCCATGGCAAAAGAACTGGGAGTCAATATCGATCTTGTTCCGGGGACGGGTCCGGCCGGTAGGGTGACGAAGGGGGATATCGAGAAATATGTGACGGTTGACGGAAGAAGAAGTGACGGGTTACAAGTGACGGGTGACGGAAGAAGAGGTGACGGGTTACGAGTGACAAGTGACTTGGGATTCAGTACTCCAGGTCACCTGTCACCTGTCACCAGTCACTTTTTGGAGGTGGAGATCAAGCCACTGAGCCAGATCCGGAAAGTGATTGCCCGTAATATGATCCAATCCAAGCATAATGCTGCGCACATGACGGTATTTGATGAGGTTGAGGTTTCGGAGCTTATCAGGATACGATATAAATACAAAGAGCAATTTGAGCGAGAGGGGATAAAGCTCTCCTATCTGCCATTTATATTAAAGGCAACCGCCCTCGCCCTGAAAAATCATCCGGTTTTGAATGCTGAGATGGATCTGGAAAACAGCAGGATGATTTACAAGAAATATTACAATATCGGAATAGCTGTGGATACTGAAGAGGGGTTGGTAGTTCCGGTCATACGGAATGTTGACCGCCTGACTATTAAAGACATTGCGATTGCTGTCAACCAGATTTCCGAAAAAGCCCGAAAGCGGAGTCTGACAATGGAGGACATGAAGGATGGAACTTTTACGCTGACCAATTATGGGTCAATCGGCGGGCAGTATGCTGTTCCCGTAATCAACTACCCGCAGGCAGGAATTCTTGGAATCGGACGGTTGGTTGAAAAGCCTGTTGTAAGAGAACGGCAGGTGGTGGCGGGCACCTTATTGCCGCTGAGTTTATCTGTTGACCACAGGATAGTTGACGGCGGCGAAGTTGCCCGTTTTCTCAACCGGGTTATGGAATATCTCAGCGATCCTGTATCAATTATAATCGGTTAACTTTGTTCAACTGAAAACCTATCTCTATGGAATATGATCTGATAATTATCGGGGCCGGACCAGCAGGTTATGTGGCAGCCATACGTGCCGGTCAGCTTGGCATGAAAACAGCCCTGGTGGAGAAGAAGGAGGTCGGAGGGATGTGCCTTAACTGGGGATGCATACCTACAAAGGCCTTGATTGAGAGTGCAAAATTCTATCACAGGATTAAATCTGCGGAGAATTTGGGCATCGATGGAATTGACCAGTCGAAGGTGACTTTTAACTGGACCCAGGCAAAAAAACGGTCAGGAAAAATCGTGACCAAGCTTACCGGCGGGGTAAATTTCCTGTTAAAAAAGAATGGCGTTGAAGTGATAAAGGGAGAAGCAAAAATTGTTTCCGCATCTTCGGTGAGCGTACAGAACAGGCTCCTTGAAACCAAAAATATTTTCATTGCCACCGGTTCGTATCCGGCTCCGCTGGATATTGAGCTTCCAGCAGGCAAGCTAATTCAGGTTGAACATCTGCTGGACATGGAAAGTCTTCCGAAAAGGATTGTCCTTGTCGGGCATGGTCCGGTAACCCTTGAACTGGCTCAGTTTTTCCAGCTTATCGACAAAACCGTTACGGTTATCAGCCCGGTAGACAATGTACTTCCAGGTGTGGATGACTATCTCCGGCAGTACATTATGAAGAACACCAAAAGCCAGGGCATCAAGATCATGGAAAATAGCCGGATTGGTTCGGCCACGGATGATCTTCTGGTGGTAAATGGCATTGACGTTCCCTATGATGTTGTAATAAATTGTTCCTGGAGAAATGGCATTGCTCCTCCTTCTGATATCGATCTTGTGCGGGATGATCACGGATTCATTCCGGTTGATGAATTCATGGAGACCTCCATTAAAGGTATTTTTGCCATCGGGGATGTCAACGGAGTATCATATCTGGCACACGCAGCATCTGCTCAGGGAATATTTGCGGTAAACCATGTACAGGGGGTACCGGGCACCATGAACATGAAGCAGTGTCCGATCAATATTTACACGCATCCGGAGGTGGCCCAGATCGGTTTAACCGAGCGGGAGATCCAGGAGAAGGGCATTGAATACCGTATCGGTGAATTTCCAATGTCGGCTAATGGCAAGGCACTTGCTGAAGACAGCGCTGAAGGTATGATCAGGATTCTTTCCGGTAAAAAAATCGGCGAAGTACTTGGTGTACAAATCATTGCCGCTAATGCCACGGACCTTATCGCTGAAGCTGCTGCCTTTATGTCGGTGGAAGCTACTGTATATGATGTGGCCCGCACCATGCACGCTCACCCTACGGTTTCGGAGGTATTTCTGGAGGCGGGGATGGACGCCGCGGATAAGCCCATTCATAAATGAAGGAGGAAGTTAGAGCTTCGAGGACCAATTCTGAATTCTGAGGGAGGAGATTCAAGTAAATGCCGCGGTATGCGACGGGGTCCCCGCCTTGCCGAATGCCGTTGTCAGCGACGGGGTCCCCGCCTTGCCGAATGCCGTTGTCAGCGACGGGGTCCCCGCCTTCGCGGGGATGACAAATCTCCGAGGCAAACCTGATATTGAATTAGCACATTAACAAATTCTTAATTATCGAATCACCTAATCATCTCCCGTATTCTCTGCCTGATCAGGTATTGATTGATCCGGACGCAACAGCCAATGCCTTTATGGTATGGCAGCCTGAAGAGACTGTTATTGTATTGGGGCAGAGTAATCAAACGGAAACAGCTGTTCACACTGATATTGCCGGTACAGATGGAATAGTCGTTTATAAAAGGCCAACAGGTGGACAAAC
>CAILAQ010000679.1 GCA_903832165.1 uncultured Bacteroidota bacterium
ATCATTGCAGACAGACATTGTAGACCTGAGCCGTTCCATTGTAAAAGATGTGGTTCTGGAGAACGGCGAATGGGTAACGAAATATGCACCTTCCAACCGTTTGAACTCCAGTGTGAGTCTTGAAGCAAGCCAGAATATACCGATCACAGGCGGCCGTGTTTATGTCAGCTCCGAACTAGGGAGGCTCGATCTTCTGAATAATGACCCTGCTTCCCTGATGTCCACTCCGGTAAGTATCGGATTGGTTCAGCCACTTTTTGCTTTCAATAAGTTTAAATGGCAGAAGAAAATCGAACCACGGAAATTTGAGGAGGCAAAAAAGACCTATCTGAGCAACATGGAGGACGTTAACCTAAAAGCCGTGCGGTACTTTTACGATCTTGCTCTGGCTCAGATGAACGTTAAGACATCGAAATTCAATGTTGCCAACAATGATACGCTTTATCAGATAGCCAAGGGGCGGTTTGAATTGGGAATGATTGATCAGGGCGACCTGATGCAGATGGAGCTCAACCTGCTGACCAGCACAGATAACCTTAATAAGGGGGATTCTCGACCTCGAAGTCAAGAGATCGAACCTGCGGACGTTTCTTGGATTCATTGATAAAATCAATATTGAACTGGTTACCACTCTGGATGTTCCCAAAGTAAAGGTTGATGTTGATAAGGCGATAGAGCACGCAAGGGAAAATAATCCGCAGATGCTTTCTATGGAGCGATCGATTCTGGAATCCCAGCAAAATCTGGCGCAGGTGCAGTCGAACTCCCGTTTCCAGGCCAACCTGATGGCCCAATATGGATTAACCCAGCGCGGCAGTGACCTCGCTGCTGCTTATTTAAAACCGCTGGAATCACAACGACTGAATATTGGGGTCACCATTCCGATCCTTGATTGGGGAATGAGAAAAGGGCAGGTTAAAATGGCCAGATCCACTCTGGACGTTGCTCAGGTAAACGTTGAACAGCAAAAGATTGACTTTGAACAGCAGGTATTTTTGGATATAATGCAGTTCAATATGCAGGATGAACAGCTGATACTTGCAGCCAAAACAGATACTATTTCCCGGACCCGCTATGATATAACCAAACAGAAATTCATGCTTGGAAGTCTTGATGTACTGAAGCTTAATGATGCTTTATCCCAGAAGGACAGGGCTATTACCAACTATATGGCTGCCCTTCGTACCTATTGGAACTATTTCTATAATGTAAGGAAGACCACCTTGTGGGATTTTGAGAAAAATGTACCACTGGAACAGAATTACGACGACTTGATTAAATAGAGAATAGATGATTGGAAAGAGGTGATTCCTATCCCGGAATTGCCTCTTTTTTTTAAAATAAATCCATTATATTTGCGCGTTCAAATTGGAACGGATTATAAAAGAATAATTTAAATTGGAAAAACATGCGTAATAAAGGAGCGATCAAGCTGGTAGCTATATTGTTGGCATTGGTTTGCGTTTACCAGTTATCCTTCACCTTTGTGACAGCCCGTATCGAGAAAAAGGCGACAACTTATGCCAAAGGCGATCCCTTAAAGAAGATTTTTTACAAGGATTCTTTGGCAGGGGTTCCTGTGTACAACTTTCTCTGGCTGAAAAAGTACACCTACAGGCAGTGTCAGGAGAGGGAATTTAACCTTGGCCTCGACCTGAAAGGTGGAATGAACGTGATGCTGGAAGTATCAGTTAATGACCTCGTTAAGTCGTTGTCAAATAACTCCGCTGATCCTACCTTTCTGAAAGCCCTGGATCTGGCTAAACAAAGGCAGACAAAGAGTCAGGACGATTATGTTACGCTGTTCGGAAAAGCATTTGCTGAAATCGACCCTAATGCTAAGCTGGCGGCTGTTTTCAATACTATTCAGCTTCGCGAAAGGATCAAGTATAATTCGACCAATGCTGAAGTATTAGCTGTATTGCAGGCAGAGACTAAGATTGCCATTACCAACTCGGTAAAAATTCTTCGTGCTCGTATTGACCAGTTCGGTG
>CAILAQ010000680.1 GCA_903832165.1 uncultured Bacteroidota bacterium
TATCTATATAATTTCCAAGATAATCTCCGCGCTGGCCAAGCCTTGTGCGGATAAATAATCCACCAAAAAATCCGGAGCTTTTGATATATTGTGACAGATGAATGATCGAATCTTTGAGGATTATGCCTGTTCTCGTGTTAAGATTGAAAAAGTCACGTTTGAGTCCAATATCCGAAACGACAGAAAAGGGTCTTGAGATTTTCAATTTATACCTTAGTCCAAAGGAGACCTGGCCCGACAGAGGCTGGTCGGCTTTTATTGAAGAAGTTATAAATGGGTGGACAAAATTCTTGCGGTTTGGACCGTAATTTTTATGATTCAAAGTGGTATCTGGCCTTTTTTCGAAGATAAGTTCCTGTGCCGAAATATCAAACGAGACCAGGCCCAGCAAAAGGAGAATTAATATTCCTTTAACTATTTGCTTTCTTTCCATGTCGTTGTTTCTCCATTATAATTGCAGCGAAAAACAGATCCCGCTTCAAAGCCTGATTTCCTGATAAGCAGCGTGTCTCCTGGACGAACTTTGTAAACACCATATTTTATAAGAAAACCGTTAGGGTTGCTGATGTGGTAATAAAAGTAATGATCCGGCATAACAGAATTCGTCACGAATTCCTGGTTTGGAATGCCTATGGAGAAGTTCTTGTCATCGGAGGATAGAATCATTGGCCCCAAAGGGATATTCTTGCTTCCCATTATAATTTTGGAGGCTTGCGGTATTCCGTAACCATGGGAGTAATCATAATAAGGATAAAGATGGGCGGATTTCTCAATTAATATCAGAATTTCCTGGGCAGATAATGAGCGATTTATCTGCCAGACACAGGCTGCGAACCCGGTAACAAGCGGGGCTGAAAAGGAGGTGCCGTCCACGGTCCGGACACCGCCTTTTGGATTAGCGGCTACCACTGTTCCCGATGCACAAACATTAGGTTTTATCCTTTTGTCAGCAGTTGGTCCTACCGAACTGAAACCGGCAGCCAAACCTGTTTCAGGATCAATTCCTCCGACACTCAGGATGGAATCGGCATCTGCAGGGGTAACCATTGTTTTCCATTTGCTCATGCCTTCATTACCCATGCAGTTGATTATCAGAACTCCTTTTCGGGCGGCTCTGGCAGCAGCCTGTGCGCAAATGCTGTGTTTGCCATCGAGATCAGCTGTGAAATATCTTTGATAAGTGTATCCCAATGATGATTGAATGATGTTGGCTCCATTGTCGATGGCCCAATCAACCGCACGTGCCCAATTTAATTCTTCCTCAAGTGGTTCTCCTTTTCTTTCGGTCAATGCGAGCAGAAATTCTGCATCCGGTGCCATTCCCATCGGCTTGCCATCCTGAATGCCGGCGATACAGGAAAGCACCTCAGTTCCATGTGCTACACCCGTATAAACATTCTTGCATTTTTTTACGAAGTTCCATGTGGCAATTATTTGATTTCCGTCGATAAGATGCTTAAGTGCCGGATGGGTTTCCGTGCCCGGGAATCCACCATCAAGAACGGCAATTCTAATCCCCCTTCCGGTAATCCCATTTTTTGCAAATTCCTCGCCTTGCATATATTTGATTTGTGCATCCCGGATTTTGTTGACTTTACTGTCCTTGCCATCCTGGAACGACAGGCACAATATCAAAAAAAGTATCAGGCAGGGTAATTTTCTCATCGAGATTTATTTGTCGGATCAGATACAAATATAGTCATTGTTTAGGATTGAAATCTTGCTGTATTTGGAAGAAATCCAAATAATGGAATTTGTTTTTGATTTTGCAATTTGGTAATTGTCAGTAATTCAAGTTATTAACTTATGGCTGGGATTTTGGTATTTTGTTTGAACATTTGGAGAAAATAGAACCAAAGATGAAAAATACGGTCTTATACATTGCACTTGGCTTGCTGCTTTCAGCAACAGCTTGCAACAAGGATCCTCTGGTAAGTTCTCTTACAGGAAGCACAAAAGATTTGAACATTCCAGAGAGTTTTGATTTCAAAACGACTGCTGATATTGGGTTGGATGTCTTAGTTAAGAGTTCATCCACGATTTTAACCGGAGTACCCATTAATGTTTATTTAGACAATCCTGGATACAGTGAAGCTCCTAATCCAGAAGCGAGGATTCTGGGAACTTTTTCCTCTGACGATACCGGCAGGATCAGACAACCGATCCGGTTACCTTCGTATCAGGACACTGTGTATCTGCAGACAGGTTATTTCGGTTTGGAATCACTTGTTGCTGTTCCTGTCATTGGAGGATCTGCAGTCTACATTTACGGGCAGGGTGGCAACTCCTTACCTGGACTAGTTTCCGGAAATACCTCGTCCGAACGGCTAAAGGGAGGAGTGACCTATACCTATATTGGTACTTACAATAATCAAGGGGTTCCTAATTATCTCGTAACCCCGAGAGATAATATCCCGCAGAGTCTGCTCACTGATTTGAGCTCCTTGTTGCCAGAATATCAGAATCTAACGATCACACACCCTCAATTTCTTGCAAAGACCAATGAGGCAGAAGCGGTAATTACTCAGGAGGCTGATGTATGGGTGACTTTTATTCATGAAGGGGCCGGTTGGATGAATTCTCTTGGTTATTATGTGTTTGATACAAATAACCCGCCCAAATCAATTGCTGACATTACCAGACGGAATATCATTTTCCCGAACGTTTCCTTTACCGGAAGCGGCGGAGGGCTTACCTCGGGGGATAAGGTTTTTCTCGGACGGTTTCCGGCTGGAAAAACGATTGGCTGGTTCGTGGTGACTCAGGGATGGACCGGGAATTCGGTTTCATCTTCTTCACGCATCGTTTACTCAGAGCCGTCTTTCAATTCGGAGATTGATCCGATCAAAAAGCAGCATAATGTTTTGCTTTACGATGCAAAAAGAAGTTTGATGATATTAGGTTTTGAAGACATGAATCGTGAAGCCGGTGCGGATAATGATTTCAATGATGTTCTTTTTTATGTTACTTCCAACCCGGTAACTGCCATTGACGTATCAAACGTTCCTCATTTTGGTACGGCCCCGGACCGCGACAATGATGGTGTTTCAGATATTCTGGATGCTTATCCTGATGATAAGAATCTTGCTTACGATTCTTACTATCCTTCGAAAGGAGCCTTTGGGTCGCTTTTGACAGAAGATTTGTGGCCGGCTCTGGGAGATTTTGATTTTAACGATCTGGTGGTTGACTATAATTTTCAAATTGCCTCAGACGCGAAAAATAATATTAAACAGCTTACTATTCAGCTAAAAACTAGAGCGATAGGGGCCAGTTTTCACAACGGGTTCGGGATTCGGTTTCCAATAGCCTCCAGCCTGGTTGAATCAGTCATTGGGTATGACATTAAGGGGAATTATATAAAGCTTAATGCAAAGGGTGCAGAAGCAAATCAATCTGATGCTGTAATCATTGCTTTTGAAGATGCTTTTGACGAGTTGCCTCATAATGGTACCGGCACCGGAGTAAATGTTATTTCGGCCAATGGCTGGACCGAGCCTAAAATCATCACTTTGAAAGTTGTCCTTTCTACCGCTCAGACTTCCGCTGTTATGGGGCAGGCTCCATATGATCCATTTCTGATTGTAGATGGCGTAAGAGGTAAAGAAATTCACCTGAACGGAAACAAATCAACTGACCTAGCTGATCCTTCATTTTTTGGACAGGACCAGGATGTAACTGATCCCAAAACAGGGGTGTATTATAAGTCAGACAAAAATCTTAGCTGGTTGTTGAGCGTACCTGAGAGCTTTGATTACATGATAGAAAAGAGTGATATAATAAAAGGATACCTGAAATTTGGATCATGGGCCGAGTCCGGCGGAGTTTTATTTCCTGATTGGTATCTCAATAAAACAGGATATCGAGATCAAAACCTGATTTATAAACACTAAAAGAGAAGTTCAATTAAATCAGCCGCTCGGGTTAATCCGGCGGCTTTTTTATTTCATCAAATCAAAGAGAATTTTTCCTGTTGAACCCGAGGGGGCTGTGATGTTGAGAATATCTGAGAGGGTAGGGGCGATGTCCAATAAAGTTACCTGCCGGTGGATGGTTTGTTTGCTGGTTTTCCAGCCATACCAAATCATTGGTATATGGGTGTCATAGGCATATGGAGATCTTGAATCACTGTCGGTATTTTCTTCCTCAATCCAACCTGGCTGCAATATTAATATTATATCCCCTGTGCGGTCAGGATTAAAGGAATTCTGGATCATATCACCCCAAAGGCTGGTAACTTCTCCCTTAATCAGCCTGTCCGCAGGAATTGCTCTTGCCACGCCATCGAAATGGGTCAGGAACCGGGCAGCCTGATCTTGTATCAAAGTAAACGATAGATTTTTTTGATCTATGAGGGTTTCGTTGAGGTAAAGTTGGTTCTTGATGTAATTCTCTACCCAATTACCTTCACCGTAAATTGCCCCCAGATAGGAATTTAACAAACTGACAGCATTCCTGGATCGGAAGAATCCGCCGGGAAGATTAAGCGCACGGCTATAGTCAGGGTCCATGCATGAGCCGTGGGTGGAGGTGAGAA
>CAILAQ010000681.1 GCA_903832165.1 uncultured Bacteroidota bacterium
CCATTCGTCAGGATACCGGATATTTCGCCAATCCTTCGTTTCAGCTTTATCAGACAGCATTTAAGCCTGTCCCGAAGGTAAAATATTACCTCTATCTGTGGTTCCCGCAGAGAAACAGTTACGCTTATGCATCAACAATTGCTGTTGAACATCCCGAAATCATTACGCCGGCGGCTATCCCGGGCCGCAAGGTCACCTTTTCTGATATGGACGATTTTATTGTGGAACTCCGGCTGCCCCTGAATTCCGGATTTCACCAGTTCAGTTTTATCCTCACTATAGAAGAGCATACCGGGAATAAGCTTAACCTTGATTATTTCGATTTCGGCGCCCGGTGCTACGATGGCAACAATGGACAACTCCTATTGTATCTGTTGAATTCCAGCCGCTTTTACAGCGATCTCCTTAATAAATATGATACCCTCACCGGCAACGATTACCGGCGGATCGAAGGAGTAGAGTTTGTAACCTATTCATACGGTGAAGAGTTGAGGCTCTATAATCAGCTGTTCAGCAACGGCTCGCAACCCTGGGAAATCCAGTCATACAGCTCCTTCAAAAATGGCTTCGGACTCTTCTCCTCCAAAACCCATAGCCGCCTCACCAACCTCGAGCTGTCCGATCTAACCTATAAACTCCTCACCTCAGACTCACGTTACGCTCACATGAAATTCATCAGATGAAAATATCCCGGTTTATAATATTGCTCCTGGTGGCGTTTTCGTTTACTCAATGCACCCTGATTCCGGGAACTGAGGAAGTGATTCCTAAGGTCACTACCGGCGTGCTTGAGGTCGACTTTAAACTGCCACCAACTTCCTTGCCTGCAACAAAAATTCATCGTATCGATCTGAGTCTGGCGCGCTCGGCCGACAGTCTCTATCGCGGGATGTTTATTTCATCGGCTAATGTATTTGATGATAAGTCGTTATATCGGTTTGTCCTGGCACCCGGTACCTATTATTATCAAGCGGGAGTAACTTGTAGTTGCCTTGGCGATAGTTGCCTCTGGGGAGGTTTTCCCGGAGGCCGCTACGGCGTTCGCTGGGCCATCGACCGGGTGGAGGTCAAGCTGGGTGAGGTAATCCGCGAAAGTCCGTCGTTTCAGTAAACGAATGAAAAGAGAAATATCCATATTACTGCTGATCCTGCTGCTGGCTTGCAAACGCGAGGAGGTGCCGGTTACCCTCATGATGGAATTCTCGACTGTCAAGCCAACAACCATCGAAGCTACCGTCTGCCGTGCTCACCTGGCCGGACCGGCAAGCCTTGATACTACCGGCTATGTTTATCGCTGGGACTTTGAATCCGATGGAATCTGGGATACAAAATATTCAGCCGTACCCTGGATAAGAAAAAGTTTTACTCAGGCCGGAGACCGAACCGTAAAAGTGGAGGCAATAACAGCTAACGGAATACTCCTCACCGCCTCTGCCCAGCTGAAAGTGGTGCAGGGATTCTCAGCTCCCGTTCCTGATTTTACCTTTACACCCGACAGTGGCAACTTCAGAACGGTTTTCACCTTTAATGCAAATCTTACGCGCGACGCACAGGAGTCCACCTCGCTGCTGACCTATTCATGGGATTTTAATAACGACCAGAAATTTGAAGTGGTAACAAAAGGCAATCCTGTTGCTACACACTCCTTTTCGACCAATGGTGTTTTTAAAGTCAACCTCCTGGTCACGGATACCTCAAAACTCTGGGCCCGGATAACAAAGGAGGTTTTAGTCAACCGGCTCGATTCTCTGATTGTTCCTGCCTGGAAAGTAACTCCGGAGTATCCTTCCGATCTGGATACCCTGCGAATGGATGCCTCCGGGAGCTCTTATACCGGCATGCCCGGAACATCTTTTATCTACTCATGGAAAAAGCCCCGGGGTGCCTGGACCGAGCCTTCCGCTGATCCGGTACTAACCTGGCCGCGACCGGCAAACGGTGCTTACCTGATGAGCCTGCGCGTATATGGTCCGGATAATTTGTACAATGAAAAATATTTTGAAGTGGTGGTGGCCCGGGCCAATAAAAAGCCTACAGCACGAATAGATCGGAATATAAGGTTCGGAAATATCCTGAGTGTATTCCAGTTCAGTGCCTGGGCATCTTCCGATCCGGAAAATGTGCCTTCGGAAATGCAGGCACGATGGGACTTCGATGGCGACGGAGCCTGGGATACCCCCTATTCTTATGAGAAAAATGTGCAGCGGGTTTATTCAGTACCAGGCATTTATACGGTAAAAGTGGAGATTATGGATGAGGGCGGTCTGAAAGATGTGGCCTCCACAACAATTAATGTCAGTGCCAATACTAACCCCACCAGTCAGATCGAGGACATCCGCGATAATCAGGTGTATGGAATTGTTCAGATTGGCAAACAGTGGTGGATGGGCGAAAATTTGAAGTGGGATATGCGGAATACAAGCTTTGGTAACTATTTTCCCAGTTGGTGCTTCAACGATAATCCTGCTATCTGCAACGTTACAGGGCGTCTGTATTATGCGGCCACCGTTGCAACCGATTATACCGGCGAAATCGAAACACGGAATTTGTGCCCCCGAGGATTCCATATTCCCACCATGGACGACTGGCTCGAACTTTTTCAGGAAGTGGGGCGCGAAACTGCCGGTACGAGTCTGGCTTATGGCGGAACATCGGATTTCAATATCCTCCTTGGGGGATTTGCCGCTTATCATCATTATGGTGAATACACCGAATTCGAGCCCGACAGCCTCTATAAAGTAGCCTATTTCCTCACCGCGCCGATCGTCGCAAACGCCAGGGTTATTCAATACCGCCGCAACGAAAGCACCGTCCAGCTCAGGGACGTCACCACCGAAGGTTACTATTCGGTACGCTGCGTAAAGGATAAATAAATCGTAGGGACGCCTGTTTGCGTCCGATCCATATTTGTATCCTTATATTAAAGTGAATCAATTTAGTTATAGTTTAGTGCCACCTTAACACTTTGTTGCTAACCTGCTAAACTCCTATCCTGCTAACCATTTTTACCATGAGATTAATATCCCCCTCCGCCGCCCTGCTTATTCTTGTGCTGGTATCCGCCTGCAAAAATGATTACCTCAATTACAATAAAGTCCCCGTAAATATTAAAACCGGCACGGCTATCGACGTAACAACCAAAACCGTCGGCAGCGAAGGTGGAACAATTGCTGTATCCATGCCGGGAACTCCGGTCGATGGCATCGAGGTAGCTGTTCCGGCAAACTCCTATGCGTCGTCCGAAACATTCACCATTACCTATTCCGAAATCACAAGCCATTCGTTTGGCACCAATTTCAATCCCATTACCCCGATGATCACTATTAAGTGTGATGGCGGATATGCGAAGGAGCCAATGAATATTACCATCCCTGTTTCCATACCGGCCGGATCCATCGCCGTTGGATTTTTCTATGATACATCAACCGGAAAATTGGAAGGAATACCGGTCATAGCTGAAACATCAGGCTCTATCACGCTTTCTACCAGGCATTTTCTGTCGGGGAATATGCTGCGGGTGGATGCTTCTCCCCTGAAATCGGCATCGGCTGAAAAGAACGGCGGTGCAAATATCATCATCACCTCATTCACCGAAAGTTTGCTCCTCGGACAATCGATTATTGCATCAGGATATAAACCGGGTACCGACGACTGGGAATTTGTGAACTACGGTTCCTATCTCGCCGTTGGTGGGCAATGTGCCGGGCAGAACATGACAGCCATGTGGTATTATTTCGAAAAAAAGGCCAGCGACGGGAACCTGAACGGTAAATTTCGCGACAACCCCAAGATC
>CAILAQ010000682.1 GCA_903832165.1 uncultured Bacteroidota bacterium
CTCTCACCGGCCATGCCCCCGGATTGAAGTCCGGTTCTATTGATACAGTCACTGGCATACCCCCCTGAATGACACCGCACCTTCTTCATCCTTAACCTTTAATTCTTTTTACTTTCCTTTTTGCCTTTCTGCCCTCTTGCCCTAATTAATAAAACCACGATTGCGCATTAATGGAGTGATATCCGGTTTTCTTCCGCGGAACTTCACGAACATATCCAGAGGATCGGCAGTACCATTTTTCTCGAGAATATTTTTCCGGAATGAATCTGCTGTAGCCTTATCGAAAATTCCTTTTTCCTTAAAAGCCTCAAAAGCATCATTATCCAGAACGGCCGACCATTCATAGCTGTAATACCCGGCATCATAGCCGCCAGTGATATGGGTAAAATACCAGCTGTGATAGCGTGGCTCAATTTCTGGGATCAGCCCGATTTTGTCCAGCAGGTTCTTCTCAAAAACGGCAACATCAACAGGCACGGTATCTTTCTGCATGTGATAAGCCATATCGAGATAACAAGCAGAAAGAAACTCGACGGAAGTGAACCCCTGGTTGAATTTGCTGGTCTTTTCCATTTTTTCAATCAATTGGTCCGGGATAGGCTCACCGGTCTGATAATGCATGGCATAGGATTTCATCACCGAAGGTTCGATCGACCAATGCTCCATAATCTGACTTGGTAATTCAACGAAATCACGGGCCCGATATGACGACTGCATGGTTTTCCTTGAGAACAGGTTATCCAGTGCATGGCCAAATTCATGAAACAAGGTCCGGGCTTCGTCGATGCTCAGCAAAGCCGGAATGTCGCCGTTCGGACGGGTAAAATTGCAAACCATGGTTACCACCGGTCTGATTTCCACCCCATTTTGAACAGAATGACTTCGATACCCTCCGCACCAGGCACCCTGACGCTTACTGGCCCGTGGATGAAAATCCTGGTACAGAACACCCAGATGAGTTCCATCAGCTTCCTTAACCTCAAAAGCCATCGCGTCGGCGTGAGGTTTTGGGATATCTTTTATTTCATTAAAAGTTATGCCATACAGCTTATTAGCTACATCAAAGGCACCCTTCTGCACATTTGCCAGCTTAAAATAGGGCCGGAGTTCATTCTCATCGAGATTAAATTTCTCTTTTCTCAATTTCTCGGTATACATCCACCAATCACTGCTTTCAATATTGAATTTACCGCCCTCGCGCTTAACCATCTGCTGAATCTGCTCCCGGTCGTTAATCGCAGCTTTGAGAGCCGGTGCCCAAACCTTATCAAGCAAATCCATAACAGCACCGGCATTCCTCGCCATACGTGACTCCATAACCATATCGGCATGAGTTGGATATCCAAGGAGCTGAGCTTTTTTTGCCCTGACACTCATAATCTTAGCGAGAATCACCTTGTTATCCTTATCATTCCCCTGATTACCCCTTTCAAGCCAGCCAGCATAAAGCTTTCTTTTCAGATCGCGGTTCAATGCATACTGAAGAAATGGTATCCAGCTAGGCTTCTGAGCGGTAAATACCCACTTTCCTTCCATTCCTGCAGCTTTGGCGGTTTGAGCAGCAGCATCGACCGATGACTGGGGCAAACCCTTCAGATCAGCAGAATTATCCACCACCATTTTGAAAGCGTTTGTCTCAGCCAAGACGTTCTGCCCAAATTTCACAGCCAGCAATGATAACTCCTGGTTCAGCGCCTTCAGTGTTTCTTTATTTTCCGGTGACAGGTTGGCACCATTCCTTACCAACTCCTTGTATTCATTTTCGAGGATATAGCTTTCCTCTTCAGTGAGTTGCAACTTATCCCGACTTTCATAAATCGATTTTATCCGTTCGAATAATTTCGGGTTCAGATTTATCTCATCACTGTGGGCAGCGAGCTTCGGTGACATTTCGAGCTGAATCTTTTGTAATGTATCGTTAGTATTGGCGGCACCCAGGCCTCCGAAAACTGAACTGACTTTCGTCAGCAGCTGACCACATTGATCCAGTGCCCGAACGGTGTTTTCGAAAGTCGGTTTCTTTCGATTATTGACGATTGCTTCAACTTCTTTCTTCTGCTCCAGCATTCCCTGTTCAAAAGCCGGAACAAAATGGGCATTGGTAATTTTATCAAAAGGAGGCACTTCAAAGGGTGTGCTATACTTGCTAAAAAACGGATTCCCCGGATCCAGCGACGTTTTCGGCTCATTATTACAGGAAGAAAGTCCGATGGCTGCCATGCAAATCAGTATTAAGGAATTTCGGATCATTGTGTTTGGTTTAATTGGTTGACAGACTTTAAAAATAGGGATTTTAGAGGGAAGTTTAAAGAGTCAGATCCGATTTTAGAATTCCAAATTCCGAGGGAGGAGATTCAGGGACATCGAGGTAGTAAGGGCCTAATTGCTATCTTTGGAGTTATGATGACGATTGACAGCACATTTATGCAGAGATGCCTCGATCTGGCTTATAACGGATTGGGTGCGACGGCGCCAAATCCCATGGTTGGTGCTGTAATTGTGCATGATGGAAAAATTATCGGCGAAGGGTTTCATACAGGTTTGGGAAAACATCATGCCGAAGTGGAAGCGGTCAACCAGGTTTTGGACCAATCAATTTTACCCGCATCAACGCTTTACGTGAATCTGGAGCCGTGTAATCATCACGGAAAGACACCGCCATGCACCGATTTGATTTTCGAAAAAGGGATCAGGAAAGTGGTGATCGGACAGTACGATTCAAATCAGGTTGCAGGAGGTGGCGTTGAACGTTTACGTAAGAACGGGATTGAAGTCATTACGGGTGTGCTCGAGCAGGAATGCCGGTTTCTGAACCGTCGTTTCAATACTTTTCATGAGAAAAAGCGTCCTTACCTGATACTGAAGTGGGCACAAACTACCGATGGTTTTGTTGACAATCTCAGGATTCAGGAAGATCAGCAAAAACCCAGCTGGATCACCGACGAGGCCTGTCGAAGGCTGGTTCATAAATGGCGTTCCGAAGAACAGGCAATTATGGCAGGTTCCGCAACAATATTGCACGATAATCCTCAGCTAAACGTCAGGGCCTGGGTGGGGAAGAATCCTGTCCGCATCGTAATTGACCGTGCAGCACGCATTACCGGCAATAAGGAACAACTGTCGACCGGACAGAAAGGGGACTCATTCTCACCGTTGAAAATAGTGGATGGAACTGCTGAGACAATTATCTATACCTGTCAAGAGAATGCGAACCATCAAAATGTAAAATTCATACAGATATCACCAATAGAGCCAGTCTGGCCGCAGGTACTCGCAGATCTGTACAACCGCAACATCCAATCCGTCCTGATTGAAGGCGGCCCAACGCTGCTTTCCACACTTATTGAAGCCGGCCTTTTTGATGAAGCGAGGGTATTCATTGGCCCGGGATGGTTCGGAAGCGGAGTTAAGGCACCGGATTTTCCATTCTCACCCATAGAAGAAGAGAAAATTGGTAACTCAAGGCTCCTGATATTCAAAGCTGGTGAGTTGAGGAGTTTAATAGTTTAGTACCTAATTCAATTTGCAAATTTGCAAATTTGCAAATTATTGCATTAACGAAGTTTATGAAGAAATCCGACCTGATATTAGCACTGATTTTCGTGGCCCTTTTCGCGCCCTTTTTCCTGTTCCCATCCTTGCTGGAGAGCTATCGGTCGATTAATCATGACGCTCCCTATTTAATGAGCTTCGTGAAGTTTTTCATTCTGGCATCAATGGGAGAGGTTCTTGGGTTAAGGATCCGCATAGGGGATTATTCGCTAAAGGGTTTCGGTTTGCTGCCCAGAGCCATCGTCTGGGGTTTTCTGGGTATCTCCTTAAAGATGGCCTTTGTGATTTTTGCCGAAGGAGCACCCGCGATGCTGGCATCAATGGGAGTAATATTTCCAACAGCAAATCCTGCTGACATACTGAATGCCGATTTCTTCAGCAATTTCTCCTGGCTTCAGTTACTGACGGCTTTCAGTGTGGGCACTATGCTGAACCTCTTTTTCGCCCCGGTGTTCATGACTGTTCACAAAATTACAGATACCCATATTTCGCAAACCGGTGGCACCCTGCGTGGATTTTTATCGCCTGTGAATGTCACGGAAATCATTGCAGGAATTAACTGGCGCGTTCAATGGAATTTCGTTTTCAAAAAAAGTATTCCTCTATTCTGGATTCCTGCGCAGACATTAAACTTTCTGTTGCCGGCAGAATACCGGATACTCGTTGCAGCAGTTTACAGCATTATTCTTGGGGTAATTCTGGCAATCGCAGCGCACAAAGGAGGGAGATAAGGCTCAAGGCGCAAGGCGCAAGAGAAGGCACAAGGCGCAGGTATTAATAGCCCTCGGTTTTAACTGGGGATTTTCAGAATGCACCAGGGGTTTTGGCATGCATTAAAATCCCCTGTATCACTTTTTCAATGTCGAATTGACAAATTGGCAAATTATCAAATTGGCAAATTGGCACATTAGCACATTGTCGAATTGGCAAATTGTCAAATTGCCAAATTATTCGTCTGCTCTTAAGCATTCCATTGGGTTAAGCGATTTTGTACCTTTAGTAAAAATTTAACCCTATGAAAACTCCCCCCTCACACCGTTTGAAGGTCCTTTTATGTTTCAGCCTATTTGTTTTGTCTTTAATATCAGCAGTAGCACTGTCTGCGCAGACGGATCCCTATCAGGCTCGCCGTAACAGGCTCATTGATAAAACTGAAAAAGGGCTGATCATACTGGTCAATAACAGTGGGCAGGACTATTCCTCCACATCGGGTGAAAACATGAACTTCTATTATCTCACCGGGATAAAAACTATCAATGCCATATTGTTGATAGATGGTAAATCGGGAAAATCCACCGTTTACAAATCCGCAGGCCGGCGTGCAGAGCCGGAAGCTCCGACACCAGGACTTGAGGTTAAGCAGATGGAAGTTATGTCGAATGATCTGACACGATTACTGATGACCAATCCAGCCATCTGGATAGAAATGAATCAGTTAAAAATACTGGACCAGGCGGGTGCCGGAACGAGCCGGCTTGAAACAATTAAAAATATTACTCCGCTTGTGGATGGTATGCGCCCCGTGAAAGATGAAGCTGAGATCGGCCTCATAAAAAAAGCATCTGAAATCGGCGCACTCGGTTTAGTGGAAATGATGAAGGCCGCCGAGCCTGGGATGAACGAAAAGGATCTGGATCTCATTCTGGATTATTCTTTCAAGAAGCTGGGATCAACAGGATACAGCTTCGGAACACAGGCTGCTTCGGGTCCGAACTCAACATCAGTTCATTACGGAGCAAACAACAGGCCCACAGAACCAGGCGAAACGGTTGTTTTTGATATCGGTGCAGAATACCAGAATTACACGACCGATATCAGCCGCACCATTCCTGTTTCAGGGAAATTCACCAAAGAGCAGAAGGAAATCTATTCAGTAGTATTGAATGCACAAAAGGCAGCCATTGACAAAATGGTGCCCGGGAAGAGTATTAACGAGGCTTATCAAACTGTAACAGCTGAACTTAACAAAGGCTTGTTTTCATTAGGATTGCTCACCGATACCACCCAGGCCTGGCAAAAGAATTTCTGGATGCAGCATGGCTGGGGTCATCACATCGGATTGGTGGTACATGATGTTTCCGGACCTTATGTGCGTGGAAAATCGGATCTTCTGGTTCCCGGTATGATTTACACCATGGAGCCGGGCCTCTATTTTCCCGCTGACTATATGGAAAAAGGGTTCAGCCGATTGCGCAATGTTCCGGAATCTGAATGGAAAGCCTTTGCAGCGAAGGTTGAGCCCTTGTTTAAAAAGTATATCAACGTTGGCGTTCGGATTGAAGATGATGTATTGATAACCCCCTCCGGCAATGAAGTAATCACCAAAGGTGTACCCAAAGAGATTGTTGAAATCGAGGCACTGATGAAACAGAAGAGCAGGTTTAATTGAAGCACTTCGTTTCATTGGCACATTGGCACATTAGCACATTAGCACATTAGCAAATTAGCAAATTAGCAAATTGTTTCTAATCAACAAGTTATGAAGCATCAAGTTACACGCCGTAATTTTCTGAGCAGCTGCGCTGTATGCGGAGCAGGGCTATCACTTTACCCGATGCTCGGATCATCGATGAGTTTTACTATGGCACCGGTATTATCGCGTCCGAAAGTTAAACCGGTAGTGAAAGCAATTTTCGCGTACCCCGATCCGGCGGGTCCTATCTGGCCAAATATCGGTTATGATTTTGATACAAAAATCGCTGAATACAAACAAAAGCTATTAGCAGAATGTCCTGAAGTGGATTTCCGGTTTTTGTCAACCATGGCTGGTTCAGCGGTGGAAGCCAAGCGGATTGTTGATGAAGATCCCAGTGTCGACGGATATCTGTATTTCCTCGTCGGATGCCTGTGGGGTGATCTTTCTGAGACGCTTGCGCAGAGTGGTAAACCAATGATTATGGTTGATCACCTCTATGCCGGATCAGGGGAATTTCTCACCTCATATGCCTGGGCACATCGGCGGAAACTGCCGGTAATCCCTGTTTCCTCATCAGATTTCAATGATGTAAAGAAAGCTCTGAGCTACTTCGTAACCATGAAACTGATTGCGAATTCCACTATGCTGGTAGTCGGAGGAACACCGGATTTAAAACTCCAGGAGGTGTTTGGAATCCAGGTCAAGGGCATCGATTTTTCGGAAATCAATAATCGGTATAATGCCGTCAGCAAGAAAGATTATGAAGCAAAAGCGGATGAGTGGATCAAGCGTGCCGGCAAGGTAGTGGAACCCAAAACTGATGAAATCAGAAAGTCTGCATCCATGTACCTTGCCATGGCAGGTGTTATGGAAGATCATAATGCACAGGCAATTACAGTTAATTGCCTTGGAGGCATCTACAGCGAGAAAATGGTTTGTGCTTATCCATGCATTGGCTTCATGGAACTGGATGACCAGGGTTTTGTTGGTGCATGCGAAGCCGATCAGAGATCAACACTTACCAAGTTAATGATGACTTATCAATCTGGCAGACCGGGATTCATTTCTGATCCGGTTATCGACACCTCCAAAAATCAGATTATCTATGCGCATTGTGTTGCTCCGACCAAAGTATACGGACCCGACGGGCCTTACAACCCGTTCCATATCCGGAGCCATTCGGAAGACAGAAAAGGTGCATCGATCAGGTCACTCATGCCGGTTGGGCAAATGACAACCACCATCGAATTCGATCATGGTAAGAAACAAATCATTTTCCACCAGGGAGTTACGGTTGAAAATATTGATGAGGACATGGCCTGTCGGAGTAAGCTGGCCGTGGAAGTCAAGGGAGATATTTACAAGCTACTTGATCAGTGGGATGAATGGGGCTGGCACCGCGTCACCTTTTTCGGCGATTTGAAAAGGGAAGTTGAAACTTTGGCGATGCTATATGGATTTGAGATGTTATACGAAGCATAAACAATATGAAAATCACCAGTAAATCATCATCGGTAATTCTGATCATCACACTCTTTGCAGGCTTTCAACTAGCCTGGGGTCAGGAGAAGGGATTAAAAACTATTACTGAAGATGAACTCCGGTACCACCTTGGCTTCCTTGGTGCACCTGAATTCAGGGGAAGAATGACGCCTTCGGCAGAACTCGAAATTGCCACCGTGTATCTTGGCAACTGGGCCAGGAGCACCGGGCTGTCGCCCATCCTGCCTGATGGTTCTTTCTACCAGACACTGCCGCTCCGGGTGGTCTCCGTTTCGGAACCCAATACCCGGCTTCGGGTGGTAAATGAAAAAGGCGAACACGTATATTATTATGGAAAATCATTCGGAGGCAATTATTCCAGTTCCGGGAGCTATAGCGGAGAAGCGGTATTTATTGGTTTGGGGATTTCCAATCCTGAAAAAGGATGGGACGACCTGAAAGATATCGATTTAACCAATAAAATGGTTATCCTTCTTGATGAGCCTGTTCCCGGTCAGAAAACCGACCTGGGCTCCACCTATGCTTACCGCTTAAGTTCACGGATCAGCCTGATCAGAGAAAAAGGAGCGGCCGGCGTACTTTATATCATTCCTCCGGTTCTTGAATCAAAACGACTGGCTGGCGGGGATGTTTTTGAAAGGATTCCTGCGGGCCGCATGACGGTGAATTACGATACACAACGGCGCGGAACACCGGCTCCGGCGACACAGACACAAACGTCTCAACCGGTTCGAAGGCCTTCGCTGCCATTCGGGCAGGCAGCCATCAGTCACGACCTGGCAGCTTCGATCCTTGGAATCACAATAGAAGAGGTCGGCCAGATGTTTCAGACTATCCGAAAAGGCACTGCCGTTCCAGGTAAATCGATGGCCGGAACAAAAATCCAGCTGAATATTGAGGTCGAAACCCGAATCAGTACCTCCAGAAATGTTGTAGGAATGATCCCCGGGTCTGATCCGAAACTTAAGGAAGAATATATTGTAATCTGCGCTCACCACGATCATCTGGGCATCAGCGACGGTGAGGTTATTGCAGGAGCTGATGACGATGGAACGGGTACCGTTGCCCTGATCGGAATCGCAAAGGCATTACTGACCGAAAGGCCAAAAAGATCAGTGATTATCGCCTGGTTTACCGGTGAGGAACAGGGACTGTATGGATCGCATTTCTTTGTAAATAATTGCCCGGTTCCGATAGAAAAGATCAGTACGTGCCTTAATCTCGACATGCTAGGCCGTAATGATACCGACAGCCTGTACCTTGTAGGATCAAACCTGCTGAGCTCGGAACTTGATGCATCAATCCATAACGTGAATTCAAAGTATGGGATCAATTTTGTATTTGATTACCTGTACTCCAATCTCACACATCCGCAAAGGGTTTACTTCCGGAGTGACCACTATCCTTTTATCCGGTTCGGCATTCCATCGGTCTGGATATTTTGTGGCTTTACCTCTGATTATCATACGCCGAAAGATGTTTTGGAGTATATCAATTATGAGAAATTCCTGAAGGTTACAAAACTCACCTACCTTACTGCTTTCGAGACAGGCAATCTTAAAAACCTCCTGAAGCTTGATACAAATCCGGCAGTCACCACACGTGGAAAGCACAATATGGAAACCAGGAGCCTCTTTGAGAACAGTAGGCAGTAGGCAGTAGGCAGTTGGCAGTTGGCAGTAGGCAGTTGGCAG
>CAILAQ010000683.1 GCA_903832165.1 uncultured Bacteroidota bacterium
CTTTTTGATTGGACTAATATTTTCAAGATATGCACCGCATCCAAATATCTTCGATGGAGAAGGAGTTCTAAGCATTATATTATACTTCGGGTCAGCTTTACTTTTAATTGGAATGGCAATCTATTATTTTATTGAAGATCATAAAAATAAAGAAGTAGTCTTTTCTTTTGGAATGGGGATAATATAGGAATCTGATAAGGATAGTGGTTATGGCAAAGTTGAAGAAGAACCGCGTAACGAGATTATAGAAATCGGTTGGGTTCAGAACCTTTATTTTCAGGAACTTCACTGCTTCGATGCCTTCATCGACCACCTGCATAAATCCCGATACCTGATCCGGATTAAATAATTGCGTGATATGATTCATTTTGTATAGTAATATTGTTTATTCTGTTCAGTTGTAATAGTTTCGATTTAAACTGGTTATGCTTTATTTCCGGGTAGAGCAGGGCTGTGCCGATACAATATTTGCTTATTCGGTGGGGCATGATTCTCGCCTCCCGAAGCAGGTGGCCAAAACCGGAGGCACTGGTGGGCCGTTCGGATTTCACTTCCATAATCACCACGCGGGGCAGTCCTGCCAGCCGGCCATCAAATTGCCAGGCCGGGATCAGATCGATCGTTATTCTCTCCACAAATGCATGGTTAACCAGTGTGATGCGTTTGAATGATGAAAACAGAACCGGCTGAAGCATCTCCGGCACGTAGGGAGAATGCTTTATCATGAATTCCATGATCTTCGCTGAATGGTAATCGCGTTCCCGGCCGATTGCAATTCTCTTTTTTCTGGTTTCTCTTTTATTGTTCTTGAATTTAATTTCAAAGAACAACTCTCCGGTTTCCTGATATTCCCTGATCCGGACTTTGTAACGATTGAGTTTTCCATTGTGATGGGCCAGGTAGATCTCATGACGGGGAGTATCCAGGTACATCGATTCATACCCAAAAATTCGTTTCCCAACATTTTCAAGCACCTGAAAGTCGCGCTGTGCCGCTCTCAGCAGGTTCGGCAGCTCATCGATCCGGCAAAGATATTTTTCATCCGAACGCGACATCAGTTTAATCGAATCCATTTCGACCAGCGTCACCGGCCTTAAACTCTGTAAGGTATCTTGAATGAGCGCTAACATTATTAATTGTTCAACTCGTAAACGTACTTCCTCTGCGAAATCAATTTTCCGTTTTTGTCATAGGTCAGTCTCTCCGAACGAAGGCCATCGGAATATTTAAAAACGTTCTTCTTCTTGACCTTACCATCCGGCTCATACTGAATTTCCACTGATTTCTGCCCATCGGAATTGTATGCATAGCTTTCGTGAAGAGTAACCACACCGTTTTTATCTTTTTCGAGAATCTCCAGCAGGTTACCAGCTTCATCGAATCGGTTCAAGCTTTCAAGAACAGGTTTGGCCTTTTTGTCGGATACGTTGGTTTCATAAATGGAAACCGATTTAACATTTGCTTTGGATGCTTCTTTCTTCGAAAGTTCCTGCCCTTGCAAACAGAAGGGCGCCAAACCCAGGATTATGATAAGAGATACGGTTATTCTCATGATTAATTCAATTTATTTGCCAGCGAATATCGTTGTTTTACCTGTGTTTTTAGCTGTGAAATTGCAGCATCTAAATCGCTTGTCCCGTTTCTTAGAAA
>CAILAQ010000684.1 GCA_903832165.1 uncultured Bacteroidota bacterium
GACTTTCTCCAATTTGCCGTTTGTTGCTCTGAAAAGAAGTTTCGGTTCGGCATACTCAACAGAGTTATCATAAACATACAGCTTGTCAATGAGTGGCACAATTTTGCTGCAATTGGCTATTGACTTATTGAAACGGCTTATAATTTTTGAAATGGGGACGTCATGTCCGCCTTCCATTACGCGGCGGGCAATACGAGAAGCATTAATTGAAGGATGATCTGTACCAACAAAAAATAGTCTGATAAAATATCCGGCTTCATTAGCTCTTTTTATATAATCGAGTTTATCAGCTGCTGATAAAACAGTTTCAAATAATATACCTTTTTTTTTTGAAAGATACTCTTCCCTGAGCTCGGCTGCTCTGTTTGCAGCCATCAAAATTGCCTCCTGCGAATTCCAGTCACCGAATACATCCTGCGCAATATTGTCAGGATTAATGTACACACAGTCTTCAATCCACTCGTGTTCTAATATTTTACTCGTAACGGATGTTTTGCCAGAACCGTTTGGCCCTGCAATAATTAACAACTTAGGTTTATCGAAATTCATTTTTTGCCGGAATAAAATGCCATCCGTTCCTTTGTTGCAGTGAGCAGCAATTGCTGTAATTGCTCCGAAAATTTCTTGTCTGATTCTCTTGCTCGGTTTTTAGCTTCAATGGCAACCTCCTGCATTAATAAATGCAATTGTTCGTCCGTAGGTTCCGTGTCGGATATTAACTTGTATTTGATTTTCATCCGCTTATTATTTCAATTCAAAAGTAAACCTTTTCAACGAACGAATTGCAATTTATGCCATTGAAACAAGATTCCGGAATTCAAATGAGATCGATCTAGGTAATTATTAACCACCTAAAACCAAGGCAAAGTAACTTCAGGAAAAATGAATGGTCAGGAGTTGTTGCATAATTCTTTTATTTAATTTTTTCCAGCCATTTCGCTGCCAGTCCGGGCCAGATTTCAGCTGCGGGGTTACCCGGACGAACACCGTATCCATGACCTCCCGTCGGAAGAAAGTGCAGCTCAACCGGCACTTTTGCCTCGCGAAGAGCGCCGGCCATCACTAGCGAACTGTTGCCATAAGGGTCATCGGCGGTTTCGAAGAGAAACATGGGCGGAGTTTCCGAATCCACTTTCAGCTCAGGCGTCAGACTTTTATTCGGGCCCTGATCGAGGTAGGCAGGATAAATCAGCAGGGCAAAATCGGGCTTGGCAGATAACTGGTCCGCAGCATCGACGGGCTCATAAGTTTTATCGGAATATCGGGTGCTTGTCCTGGCGGATAAACTTCCGCCGGCCGAGAAACCCATGATACCCACCTTTTTAAGGCTGGGGTTGCTTTGAGTGCCCATGTTTTTTACTATCCTGATTGCACGCTGTGCATCGATGAGCGCGGCAGCTGGGTTATCGGGCACCCGGTAGTGCAATACATATGCTGTGATACCCAGCGTATTCAGCCAGCCAGCTACTTCATATCCTTCCAGGTCAACAGCCAGGATGCTGTATCCGCCACCCGGACAAACCACCACTCCCATGCCGGTAGTGTTTCCGTTTTTCGGTTCAAAGACCTCTATCACCGGATCGGTTACGGAGGCTATCCGTGTAACATTACCACCATGATCGTCACTGATTATGTCGGCTGCTTTTGGCCGGTTATCTCCCGGTACGGTGCCGGGCCAAAGTTTGATTTTTACGGAAGACTGAGCTGGTGCCAGTATAGTTGTTGCCATCAATAGAATTATTAGGGACAGAAGCTTTGATCGAATTATAGAAGTTGCCATAGTGAGTTTGTTTCCTAAACAAATATAGAAAAACAAAGGTTGCGGGATTTTTCCATTTGAGGTTGACGACCATTTTCGTGGCGTCACGAAAATGGTCGACCTTGGTAGCGGTGCAAAACGTAAAATTGATGATTTCATGCTTACCCGATATGCTTGCTATTTAGTTGCCCAAAATGGAGATCCAAGGAAAGAGGAAGTAGCTTTCGCTCAAAGCTACTTTGCCGTTCAATCCCGGAAACAAGTGCTTTAGCTGATTTTCTCCCTACATTAACTATAGCAGCAAAAAATTTAGCGACTGAAATGACTAATCACAATGTTATTCAGGATGCTCTGTATGGAGAAGCAGCAATCAATGATGAGCATATCCTTAATAATAAAAGTGTCCGTCAAGTACTTGCCAAAAGGGGAATAAAACCTGAGTCTCTTCAGCCGGAAGTTGACATCAAAAAACTTGAACGTCACGTGAAATCTGAAGGAAAGAAACTGGCGAAAGTATCAGGAAGACTGCCGGAGAATGGAGCGACTGATCAATCAACATACCCCAAGATTGATGAAAAGTAATGATCAGATATTTCGATTGTGGGTTGCAGCTTTTTCTGCTTACGAATTGCTATTTTCAAGCCTTCAACCATCTGAATTTATGAAAAAGGCATTATTAGTGTTTTCGCTCATCGCACTGGTTTTATTAGCCGGCTGCAGCAAGAGTTCTGATACCGGAGTCACCTTCGTTGGAGGTACCTCCCGCTGGATATTCTCGAACGGGATTGTTACCGTACTGGTGAAATCATCGCAGGGAGTGTATGAGGTTTTTCGTAATGCCGATCAGAAACGGATTGTCTCCGGGGCCTATCTGAAAATTGGTCAGGATTCAACCAATGAGCCCGGACGAAGGCCGAAATATGATTTGCTGGATTTTGTTCATAATGGTGAGACCGGAAAATTCCTGCTTATTACCAGTTCAAAGGAGAACGGCCCGGGACTTGGACTCCGGTTCGGACTGCTGCAGGGCAAGGACTATGTGGTGATCGATGGTGGTATAATGAACCGCGGCACAGCAGCCATGCAAATCAAAGATTTCAGCGTGCTGACGAATGGCAAGCTTTATGCCGGTAAAAAGCTGACTCCCGGATTCCGGATGCTCGATGGCAATGGAGGAGGCGAGGATACCCGCGTTACTGAAAAACCCATACTGGATTGCCGGAATAATTTTATGCTTACCTGGGGCAAACCGGATAATCGTGAAGTGCTGGTTGCTGGTGGTCTGACCTATACGGAAATTGAGAAATTCGTGAAGGTTTCGCCGATGAGCAATATTAAGGAAGCTGGAAAATCGACTTTGCCGGCAGGACTGAAATTACTGGCCCGGCTCGACGCGGGTAAACCGGTGGATAACCCACAAGCGGATACAAAGGCATTGCCTGCTCAAAAATCAGAGATGCCCAAAATTGCGATTTTAAGGGGCCAACCTTATAAATGGGAATCCGGATATGGATCGGAATATGATGATATTTTATTTGACAAGGATGATATTGTCCTGGCCCTGTCGGGATTAGACCCGGGTAAGGATTATGCTCTCGGTTTGGCCTGGAGCGATGATGCCGATTCCCGCATTGAATCGGTTGCCTGGTCATTAAAAAGTGAGCAAAACACCTTGCTGGCGAAGCATGAGCTGCCTTCGACCGGCAGCGGAGAAAGCCCGGACGAGATCTGGCTCAACCTGCCATCAAATGCTGTTACAGGAGATACCCTGAAAATTCATTTTCGAAATGAAGGTGGCATAAATGCCGTTCTGAGTGATTTTAAATTATGCCAGGGCCAGGTGAAAAGTAATCTCCAAGGAGTGGCCAAACCAATCAGCGAAATGAAAGCTGAACCTGAAAACCTGATGCTGAACCTGTACGCCAGGGATCCGGTGGGCAAAAGAGTAGACCCGGGTGAATCCTGGTTCCCGGAAGATGCTTTTTATCTATCGGTCGGACATACAAACCCATTCGAGGCACTGGAACAATATGGCGAGGTACTGAAGGATTTTCAAAAGATCAAGCTTCAGTATTATGCTTTCCCAACGGTCTGTCTGTGGTATGCCCAGCACAAAGCCTATGGCGACGGGCCGGCGGTGAATGATGCTCCGGGTGCCGTGGCTGAAATGGACCGGGCAGTGAAATCGGGATTTTTGAGATATTCTCCGGTTTCCATCCGTCTGGTCCCGGATGCTTATGAAGAAAATAATGAGCAGGGCTGGTGGGACGAAAAGCACTGGCAGATGTACGGTACCGGAAAATATGCCAATCCACCCGATGGTAATGTGGATGTGGCTCCTGGCCATTACAAGAAACCTTATGAAACCACACGGGAATGGGCACAGGCAGTTATAGAACGGGGAGGAATCCCATTGACCTATTTCCAGACCGGCCGCCGGTCGGACGATTATGCTGCCGCTTTTCCGGAACATATGCTTTTCAACGGTCAGGATGCTAAAATTCCTGATCAGGACTGGATGATCAAGGGAAAGGTGGGATATGATTTTACCGATCCCGGGTTTTTGGCGCACATGAAGGAAGTGTATAAAAACCTTGCTGATGGCGGTGTTCAGGGGCTTATGTATGATTATCCCTATACCGGCTGGGCACAATATGGCGGCATGGAGGACGCTTTTTCAACTACCGCATCAGCCTACCGGACCGTTTTTCAACTGGCCCGCACCGGTCTGGGTCCGCATGCTTTTCTGGATGAACGTAACCTTGATCATGGCTCGGATATCACCCTCGGAATCGTTTCGTCGCAGCGGATCTGGGGCGATACGGACAAGGTGTCCCCGCTCATGATCACCAAAGGAGCTCTCCGGTGGTATAAAAACCGTAAAGTGGTGAGCTATGATATGGATGCCAAAAATCTTCTTAAAGTTCAGCCTGCCAATATTGATGGTGTCCGCAAACTCTTAACCCTGATGTACACCACTTGCGGTAGATTCCTGATGGCCAATAGTTTCGACCGGCTTTCTCCTGAAATGCTTCATGATCTATCCCGGATTTTTCCTTACCCCGATACCTGGATTTCCGCCCGGCCGGTGGATGCTTTTATCTCAAAATATCCGGAGATATTTGCTTTTAAAGCCAGCGAAGGTTGGTATCAGCTGGTAGTCTATAATTCAGATGATAAGAATCCGATCAATAAATCCATCAATTTCGGATCACCTGACTTTTTTGGTGCCCTCGATCTGAAAGCCGATAAGAAATATTATGCATGGGAATTCTGGGATAATAAACTGGCAGGTGAATTCACGGGATCAGAATTATTGAAGCTTGATCTGCGGCCCGGGGAAGCCAAAATGATATCCATCAGGGAAAAAACAGACTCTCCCCAATTGATATCAACCGACAGGCACATCATGCAGGGACTCATGGAAACCATGTCGCTAAAATGGAACCCGGAAACGCTGGAGCTTACCGGCCAAGTGAATATGATTCAGGGCGAACCAATGAACCTGATTTTTGCCAATAACGGATTTTCTCCTAAAAGCGCCGAGCTCAATGGTGGCACTGCCGCTATCGAACCTATCGAACAGGGAAAAATGGCTCAGATCAGAGTTGTTGCGGATCAGGCTGGTTGGAAGAACATTAGACTGGTTTTTTCAAGATAACCACAGAGTCACTTTAAGAGACAGGAGACAGGAGCTAATTAGCAAATTATCTCCGTGGTTAAAATTTTTATATGTGAATACCGTAAGATTGATGTTATTCCCCCTATTTGCCAGCCTGCTTTTTACATTGACTGCATAGGGATTGAAAGAAAAAGTGGTCATTGAGAACAGCTGCTTCCGATATGAAATCGGGTCAGACGGGAAAAATCTTCATTTTACTGATCAGGCAACCGGCAAGGATTATCTCGATTTAAAAAGTGTTTGCTGCCTGTGCACTGTCCATGAATTTATTTACCCATGTGAGTACGGCTCTTATCTGATGAATTTCGGTACACTGACGGAATCAAATGAAATCACTTTTGACTGTAAGGGAGCTGAGGGCATTAACTCCAGAGTGCAGGTGACTGTGATCAGCGAGGGAAAGTGAAAAAATCGCCGTAAGTTTACATAAACACAACATTTATTGATTTAACCTCTGATGTCATGAAGAAGTTTGTCTCCTTATTTGCGGTTTTGATTCTGATTGCTGCTGTATGGTCATGTCGGAACGAAACTCCGGACGTACGGATTATTCCGCAGCCGGTGATGTTATCCATTGATCCTCAGATGGTAAATTTTCCCCTGAACAAACCGATTTACACTTCGTCCAATGATTCGATGTTGCTTGTTGCAGCCGGATATCTTGGAACAAAATTAGGTATTCATGGATACCAGATTGGCGTTCCCAATCCCGGGAAATGCATTTACCTGAAGATGGTTGATCCGGCTCCCGGCGTAAATCCGGAGAGCTACACACTTGTCACAGATAGAAAGGGAATTATGATTCAGGCAAACAGTGCCAAGGGTGTCTTTTACGGCATACAAACTTTACTTCAGTTGCTCCCTCCGGAGGTATATGGCGACGTTGGGATAACCAGGAAATCATATGTTAAGGTTCCTAAAGTCAGTATCCAGGATCAGCCACGATATGCCTGGAGGGGAATGCACCTCGATGTTGGCCGCCATTTTTATTCCGTTGAGTTTATCAAGAAGTATATCGATATGCTGGCGATGCATAAGATGAATGTCTTTCATTGGCATCTTACTGAAGATCAGGGCTGGCGGATTGAGATCAAAAAATATCCCAGGCTGACTGAAATCGGATCGCTAAGAAAAAATGCCGATGGGACCACCTATGGCGGATTTTATACACAGGAGCAGGTGAAGGAAGTGGTAGCCTATGCTGCGAGCCGGTTTATCGATGTGATGCCGGAGATTGAGATGCCCGGACATTCGGTTGCCGCCCTGGCAGCTTATCCTGAACTCTCCTGCACCGGTGGGCCGTTTGAAGTAAGATCGGCCTGGGGAGTTTCCGAGGATGTATACTGTGCCGGGAAGGAGAGTACTTATAAGTTTGTTCAGGATGTGCTTTCAGAAGTCATCGCGCTCTTTCCGTTTAAATATTTGCACATCGGTGGTGACGAATGTCCGAAAACCAGATGGGCGAAATGCCCGGATTGCCAGAGGCGGATGAAAGCCGGCGGGATGAAAAATGAGATGGAACTGCAATCCTATTTTATACGAAGGATGGAGACTTTCCTGATATCCAAAAACCGGAGCCTCGTTGGCTGGGATGAAATTCTGGAAGGCGGACTGGCCCCGGAGGCTACTGTTATGTCGTGGCGCGGTGAGGCCGGTGGTATCGAGGCTGCCCGTCAGGGGCACGATGTGATCATGTCGCCCACGGATTATTGCTATTTTGATTTTTATCAGGGAGATCGACGTTATGAGCCTAAGGCTATCGGAGGATTCCTGAACCTCGAAAAGGTTTATTCCTATGAACCCACACCCGCTGAACTCACTGCCGCAGAAGGAAAGCATGTGCTTGGTGCCCAGGGTAATGTATGGACTGAGTATATCTCCACGGAAAAGCAGGTTGAATACATGGCCCTGCCGCGCATGAGTGCGATGGCTGAGGTGGTTTGGAGTCCGAGGGAACTGCGGGATTACGAGAAATTCCTGTTCCGGATGGAGCGTCAGTATGAGAGATTCGACGCCATGAGAATCAATTACCGGGTGCCCACCCCGGTAACCACAGCCGACAGCTTTATTTTTACGGATACGCTGTCATTGGATTTTTATACCGCTGCCCAGAACGCCGAAATTCTCTATACTGTGGATGGTTCAGATCCTCAGGTGAGCGGAAAGGTTTATTCAGAGCCCATTGTACTAAAGGCGAATGCAACCATTAAGGCAGTTTCCCGGATGAAATCAGGCAGAACAAGCGCCATGGTTGAGATATCTGCTGAAAAACAGGAAATGCTTACAGGAATGCAGTTGTCGGCAGGTGAAATCAAGGGCATTGATTATGATTTGTACAGCGGTTTATTTAAGAGTACAATAGATATGGACAGCCAGAAATCGGTTTCCAGAGGTGTAATGACCTCCTTTGGATTGCCTGAAAAAGTTCCATCGAAACCATTCGGGCTGATCATGAGAGGATATATCAAAATCGAGAAACCCGGAGTCTACAGGTTTTACCTGAAATCAGATGATGGATCAACCCTGACCATTGGAAGCCGGGAAGTGATTAATCATGATGGGGAGCATGCCCCGACTGAGAAAACCGGCGAAACAGCGCTCGGCAAAGGCTGGCATATGTATGAGCTGAGATATTTTGATGCCGGTGGTGCAAAATCACTGGAACTCAACTGGTCGGGCATGGGCATCGCCAAAGAACCGGTTCCCGCTGAGAAGCTCGCCTCACTTACCAATGCAATCGTGATGATGGCTCACTAATGCTCGCTAAGAGGTCGCTGCGCTCCTAAAAGGGTCGGCTGCGCCTCGCTAATTGAAACACAACTGCTATCTTTAGCGAGGCGTTAGCCGTGCTTATTAGCGACCGAAGGGAGCATATTTAGTGAGCGAAGCGACCTATTATATTTATTCGATTAAAGCGATAAGGATGAATAACTTAAGTGTTGTCATAAAGAACTTCTGTACGGAGGGGACCGTACTCACCGCGCTGCCGTACGGCAGTGGCCATATCAACGATACATACAAAGTTGAAACGGTTGAGTCCGACTGTTTTAACTATATCCTTCAAAGGATCAACCATAAGATTTTCAAGAATGTTCCCGGTCTGATGGATAATATCGACAGGGTAACAAGGCATATCAGGATGAAATTGGAAAATACCCCGGGTGCCGATCCAAACCGACAGGGATTAACGTTGATACGTACTCTCGATGGGAAATCTTTTCTTCAGGATCCTGAGGGGAACTTTTGGAGGATGTACATCTTTATCGAGGATAACCGCAGCTATGACATTGTTGATACTCCCGAAAAGGCCTATGAAGGCGGCCGGATGTTCGGTAAGTTCCAGTCGATGATCGCTGATCTCCCCGGCGGTCCGTTGCATGAGACCATACCGAATTTTCACAACATCGATATGCGCCTGGAAACTCTTCGTCAGACTATCGCAATGGATCCGGTTGGCCGCGCATCTCTGGTGGCTGATGAAGCAGCTTTTGTGTTTGCCAGAGCAGAAGAGATGGGAACAATATTGCACCTGGGTCAGAAAGGCCTGATCCCTCAGAGAATTACACACAACGACACGAAATTCAATAATGTCCTGCTCGATAATAATGATAAAGGTCTTTGCGTAATTGATCTCGATACCGTGATGCCAGGCTATGTGCATTATGATTTTGGCGATAGCATTCGTACTTCAACCAACACAGGTGCTGAGGATGATCCGGATTTATCGAAAGTGGAAATGGATATCAGACTGTTTGAAGCCTATACCAAAGGTTTTCTCGAAGAAACCCGCAGCACGCTCACCGTATTGGAACTTGACAACCTTGCCCTTTCCGGAAAACTCTTGCCCTATATGATCGGAGTGCGTTTTCTAACTGATTATGTTGATGGCGATAACTATTTTAAAATCAAGCACGAGCATCATAATTTGCAACGCGCCAGGGCACAGTTTAAGCTGCTGGCTAGTCAGGAGAGGCAGTTTTCTTCCATGCAGGAGGTTGTCAGGAAGTATTTGTGACAGGTGACAGGTGACGGGTGACGGGTGACGGGTGA
>CAILAQ010000685.1 GCA_903832165.1 uncultured Bacteroidota bacterium
AGTCAGTGGTGATCGGTCGAATGCTGTCACCATGTTGAGTTTTTTTGCTTTATCAAAGAGACAGGTAACCGTTCCATCGTTTGATTGCGAGTAGAAAAGAGTTCCGGTCGACTCCAAAGAATAGGGCCACATAAGCCTTAGATTTGAGGTGTAGCAAACAAAAACACGCTCCACATTTTTGTTCTCCCAATCATATCTGACCACGAGCAGAGGGTCTGTTAATGAAGCAACAATATACTCCCGGAGAGTTGTCCCATCCTTGAGTGTGTACCTTCTCTCGAACGATTCGGGTCGTTTGGTTACGGTTGGTATCAGGTTGTTTAACCAAATAATATCATTAGAACCTATATACTTCACGCCCACAGTTAAATCCCTCAATGCCATCAGCGGGTGGATCCAAATCTCATCAATTCCACCTGATTCTTTGCCCATTGCCAATAGTTGCTGACCTGAGACATTCCAGTAATTATCTTTGGCACCCGTCCGGCTATGCTGCATCGGAGAATTTATCGGATTCCAGGCTGGCTCAGTTTTCGTTGTTATGTTTAATGATTCAAAAGGAACCTGCGTTGTGGTTATAGAGTCGTATTGCCAATATTTTTGTGTTGTTGCAGACTCTTTACCGGATAGATAATCGACACAGTTATTTATGAAAATTTCGCATACTGGGCTGTTTACGTTTGGTTTTGAGAAGTAAACGTAACCTCCTATAGATAGAATCTTACCTTTTCCAACTGGCGTTTCCCAAACAAGTTTACGGTTTTCATGGAAATGAATATAAGCCCAATTAACACCTAAAACTTTTGATCCTTTTGCAAGCGGAACCTTTCCATCAGAGAATCCAATGGTTCTCGCAGAGTTATCTATAGTTGCGTTCCAGATATTTGCACCGCCGAACAATCCATCATAAACCGGGTGCTCTCTGTATCCATGAAAACCAACTGCCCGCCCATTACCACTGTCAGAAGCATCCTGATACCCGATTTGCAACGGCTCCGGTTCAATACCCCATTTATTCATCAATCTCACCCCATCCATTGTAAGCAGTAGTGATCCCCCATTTTTTACGTACAATAGAAGTTCCTTTTTCAGGTTGATCTCTTGTGTGTTTATTTCTGTCGAATCACTTCTGTGATAGATCACTACAGATGCTTTATTTAAAGATCCGGCTGTCAAATCATTGATATCAATAATCTTGATGTTATTGCCTTTTCGCCGAAGGATGGCCGACAAAGAGTCCAGCTCTGCCTGATTGGTGAATCCGGTTTTCAGAATAATTATGTTGTTTGCACCGGCCCATGCCATGGAGCTCATCAGAATAATCAACAGAGATAGGAGCAGCGTTCTTTTCATTTGTATGATAGGTTTGGGTTCTAAATCTCCGCATATTTAATGAGAATGACATTCTTAATATTATAGAGTTGCCAACTTTAATCAGGAGGTTATGCCAGCGATTCTGTTTAAAGTTGGCAACTTTAAAATTAACCCTGACTTTCAAACATAAAATACAATATATTACCCTGACTTCTCTACATTTTTGTCTTTGGCAATTATTAACCCTCAATCTGTTACATACATTTTCAAAATCATCCCTCAATCTGTTACATAAATGATGAAAAATTACCCTCAATCTGTGACATTTTTCAATATCTTTAACCCTCGCACCGATACTTATACCTAAATGTTCAACAGGGATATTACCAACGAATTAAAAAAATGGGCGGCAAAACCTTCACGGAAGCCTCTCATTTTGCGTGGAGCAAGGCAGGTGGGTAAAACGACTGCTGTTGATCTGTTTTCAAAAGATTTTGATCAATACATTTACCTGAATCTGGAAAAGGGGAATCAGCGTGATATTTTTGAGCGGCAATATCCATTTGCTGACTTGCTCACCACGCTATTTATATTTGCTCAAAAACAGCGGAGCGGCGGAAAAACCCTCATTTTTATTGATGAAATTCAGAATTCTCCAAAGGCAATAGCATTACTTCGCTATTTCTATGAGGAAGCAAACGACCTTTATGTGATTGCGGCTGGTTCATTGCTGAAAAGCATCATGGGTAAAAGCATATCATTTCCGGTAGGAAGGGTGGAATATATGGCATTGCGTCCCTGCTCTTTCAGGGAGTTTCTGTCTGCGACAAACAACCATCAGTTACTCGAAATTCTTGAGAAGCCTGAAGTGCCAGGTTTTTTGCATTCGCAACTGATAACCTGGTTTAAAAAATACGCTACCATTGGCGGAATGCCTGGGGTACTCAATCTTTATTCCCAAAATGCTGATATCACCGCTCTTGAACCAGCCTATAACAGCCTTATACAATCCTACACCGATGATATTGAAAAGTATGCCGATTCACCTGCACAGGTTCATTACATCAGGCACATTATTTCAAATGTGTTTCGTGAAGCAGGAACGAAGATAGCCTTTGAAAAATTTGGTAATTCCCCATATCGGTCGAGGGAGATGAAGGAAGCATTTGTATCGCTCGAAAAAACCATGTTGGTCAGGCTTGTTTATCCATGTATATCAACAGGTTTGCCTTTAAAACCAAGTTTGGTCCGGAAACCGCGTTTGCATGTGCTCGATACCGGTTTAGTCAATCACTCAAATAAAATTATGGGAGAGCTTGTATTTAATGAAGAAATCAGCGATACACACCGGGGGTTGATTGCCGAACACATTGTTGGACAGGAATTGCTGGCATCCAGTTCTTCCATCAGCAACGAACTTCATTTTTGGGTACGCGAAAAAACTGATTCCAGCGCCGAAGTGGATTATTTGTACCAATACAACAGTAAACTCATACCAATCGAAGTAAAATCGGGTGCAATCGGTAAACTGCGTTCGCTGCATCAGTTTATGGATGTAGCTCCACACCATCTGGCTGTGCGTGTATGGCAAGGACCTTATTTGGTGGAAAAGGCAAAAACCATCGCCGGTACCGAATTTACCCTGCTCAACCTTCCGTTCTACCTGGTTCACCGCATCGAACGCGAACTCGACAAAATAGCAGACAAATAAACACCAACAAACTAAGAAGCTGCCTACACCTGGTTTAACCAATTATTTGAATACGGATTATGCAAATGCATAAATGTGATTAAACTATTTATATATCTATAATTTAGTAATAAATTTGTTTATATTTATAGATATATCTATATTTACAAAACAATGATACTGAATTATGCATAACGAACTTTACGAACAGTCGGGAAGTGATATCATCCGGCAACTGGGGCAACGATACAGTGACTATCGAAAAAGGACAGGACAAACTCAGAAAGAAGTAGCAGAGAAATCAGGATTGAGTGTATTTACGATCAGTTCTTTTGAAAATGGTTCTGCAACCGGCGCAACATTGGCTTCGTTTATAAAATTACTAAGAGCCATCGATAGTCTTGACGAAATCGAGAAACTGCTGCCAGAACTGCCTGAAAGTCCCCGTGCATTATTTAAGAAAAAGCAGAAGTGAAAGTGATGATGGAAACTAATGTAGTTATGGTAAAGCTATGGGGAATGCCGGTCGGATATCTATCATGGGATAAAAAATCGGAGGTGGCTTTCTTTGAATATGATCCGGAATTTCTGGACAAAGGCCTGGATATTGCTCCCCTCACCATGTCCGTCAATTCCCCCCGCAGCAAGAAGCAGATCCCCTGGACAGGTGATAAAGACAAATTATACCTCGGACTTCCGCCGATGATAGCAGATTCATTACCTGACAAATGGGGTCACTCCCTTTACAAAGCATGGTTGCGTGATCATAACATTCCCGCAAAAAAGGTTAGTCCGGTGGATCATCTTTCATTTATCGGCAGTCGTGCAATGGGCGCCCTGGAATATGAACCGGCTCAGAAATTAGGTGACGATTCCGTTTTTTTGGTCGATGTTGAACACCTCTATGAATTTGCCAAACAAGTATTGAATGATCGGGAAACAACGGTTCTGAATGCTGAAAATTCTATTCTGTGGCAAGATCTGATCAAAATCAGTTCTTCTCCCGGAGGTAAAAGACCAAAGGCAATCGTCGCGGTTAACAAAGCTACTGGCGAAGTCATATCAGGGCAGGGAAATATTCCGGAAGGGTTTGAACATTTTATTCTTAAATATGATGATAATTCATCCTATCCTTTTGCCAGGCTGGAATATGTTTATTACCAGATGGCCTTAGATGCCGGAATAATCATGATGCCGTCCGAATTACGCTCTTATGGAAATGTCACTCATTTTCTTAGCCGTCGGTTTGATCGTGTCGGCAATAACCGGATACATACACAAACTTTTGCAGCGATGTCGCCGGGAGGGGATAGCTATGAGGATTTATTTGCAGTAATACGCAGGCTTAACCTGCCTTATACCGACAGCCGCCAGCAATATCTGCGGATGGTATTTAATGTACTTGCCCGGAATGTTGATGACCATACAAAGAATTTCAGCTTTTGTATGACATCCGACGGTAAATGGCAGTTATCTCCGGCTTATGATCTGACTTATGGTGTTGATATTTCAGCACCTGCCTTCTTAAACAGGCATTCAATGACCATTAACGGTAAAAATGAAAACATTACGCGCCAGGATTTGGAAGAAGTAGCTCAGCGCAATGATATTCATGATTATAAGTCCCTGATTGAAAGGGTAAGCGCCGCCGTTTATAAGTTTAAGGACTATGCCAGGGAATTGAATATCGGCCAGCAGTTAATTGAAAGTATTGAATCTGATTTTATCAGGGTATAGAGTTTATCGATCTAACAGTCTTAAAATTAGTACAATCGGATAAAGTGCTTTGGCAATGCCGTTGAAACTGACCGGTATATTAAAACTGACCGGATCTTTTCGGAATAGCACACCCTCTGCCCTCCCGGTATCAAAATATTCTGATACCAGCCTGTCAAAATTATCCTTTTGCAAATACATAAGATCATCCACATGAGCCATATCTTCCAGAATGATCTGTTTTGCATTGGGCATTTGAGGCAATAATTCCCTTGATGCATTTTCAGGGGGTGTGGAAATATCAAGATTGCCACCGATCATCAGGGTTTCGGTAAATGAGTGCCTGACCTTTCTGTATTCCTCTTCAATCAGGTTGTTGGGCCATTTTTCGCCTCCGCCCCAGATCAGCAGCGACAAAGGCGCTCCAATGCCTGATTCAGGAGGTTTCAGGGTCTCCTGATAATTTTGATCGCGGTTAAAATCAGCACTTGCCCCCTTGTTGAACAAATCACCCCATGCAAACATTCCGGGAACCAGGTAATCGTATGCCAGCTGCATTAAATATAAACCGCTGTAATCACCTTTTAATGCAGCTTTCCTGTAGGCATCAAAAACCATTACCGCGCTTTGTTTCCTGTACATCAGAACAAAGGAAGAAGCCTTGATTTTGCCGGCATCGAGCTTGAATACGGTCCATCGGGGAGGCATCTTATCGAAACTTTTTTCAATGGATTTTTTGATCGAAATTCTATTTGAATCGGGGCTGCCAGCCGATTCAATGGAATCATACTTTGCAATTATTTTTTCCGTCTGATCTGGCCACCAGATAAAGTATCCCGGCGGATTCACACCTACCATGACCGACCTGTGAATGGAATCAGGATAGCGGTAACTGTAAAGTAGGGCAACCCGGGTTCCGTAACTCGCACTCAGTAGATTTATCTTGCTGTATCCCAAGGAAATTCTCACATCTTCCAGATCATCAATTGCATCAATGATCGTATAGTTCTTTAAATCGATTTTTGCAGATTCCAGTTCCTGCATATAAGCATCAGTGCTATCATGCAGGTTTCTGAGAGATTCATCACTCAGCAGTGAATTATTGATTCCCTTAACCGCTTTCTTAATTTTTTTGGATTGCAGTCTGACCGATCCGTCCACTCCCCGGTATCCTACCAACACAAAATCGTGGGACTCAAGCAATTTTTTTGAAGGCTTCTGTTTCATGTTTGAAACTCCCGGTCCTCCTGCCAGCCAGAATACAGGCTCCTTTGGTGAAAGTCCCGAGGAATGAATGATTTTTACGGGAAGTTCAATGCTCCCGGTGTTATTGCTGCTCCTGTCGATCCTGACCTGAAATGAAAATGCCGTCACCCGGTACTTTGTTCCATCAATTTTTATCTTGGAGGTAAGGGTTTTCATGGGGCTCATTGCTAAAATACTTGCCTTACCCCCTCCACGGCCTGGTCCTCTGTACTTTTGCCAGGGAATCCAGAACGATGTTGCAGTCTTCCACGACCTGAAAATCATACATGCCCAGACAGATGAAGTCGGCACCGTTATTGAACCCATACGGGATGCCCTCATTAGGGTGGATGGCACCTGCCGCAAGTAGCTTGAACCCGATCCAGGGTTCTTCCAGCGTGCTCATGAACCGGATGGTTTCCTCCGGGGTGAAATCGAATATATTGTCCCTGAAATCCTTGTCGATAGTGGTCTGGCGCTCGAGATCCACCTTCGCCGACCAGTAATTATGATGATGCATGGTTTTCACCCAGTAATCCGGCTTGATGCCATGCTCCACACAACCCTTAACAGTTTCGATCCGGTGAGCACCGATACCGGCAGGTTTTCCATAAGACCGTATCAGTTCCAGATTTTTCGCAATCTCATCGTACTTGCCGTCATTCGCTGCCCGGTCGGCAACGCCCCCATGAAAATAGATGGCGCTGGCACCCTCGGCCACTGATTTTTCAATGGATTCCTTCGAGTTTCCCCCATCGGATATGAACTGCATTTTTCCGCCGGTTTCGTGCCAGTATTTATTGATGATCCTGCACAGTTGCGGATTGGTGATCAGGGCATTGATGCCGCACTTTTCGGCCAGCTGCATGGTCATCATAATCCGCTCATCGGTATGGTAAGTTTTCACCAGCTTATCCGTGTAGATCAGGTCGCGTGCATGCGACCAGCCCCCGATCAGGTTACCGCCCATGATCATCCGGCTGATTTCGAGATTGCCGATTTTCCCTTTCGGGATCTGCCCCTTCAGGTCGCCCAGCGTTGAAAACGAGAAGGTTTTCATGGTGGCGCCGGAGGTGGCATCGGTCTGGTCGGCCAGGAATTTTTTCTCAAAACTGTCCCACCGCTTCTTCTTGTATACCGCATAGGCAAAGGCGCCCAGCAGGGGTACCGATATCATGTCGCGCAACAATTCACGCCGCTGCAATGAGGTGCCTTCCTTATTTTCGGAGGGTATGGGCTGATGAGGTTTCTCCTCTTTCCAGCGTTTGATGAGGCGGTCGGCCCCAAAGAAAAATTCTATCGGGAGAGCCGTAAAAACGAGTAAAATCACCAGTTCGATCAGTGTTTTATTTACCCAGATATAATTGCCTTCCACCACGGCTCCGAACGTGTGGCCGGGAATTGGGGGATATGCCATGAAATAAAACAGGAGCAGCAGGGCGCCGGCAGCGGACGACCATCTGATAAGCAATCCGACGAACAGCGAGAGGCCTATCAGGATGAGGCCCCAGGTATTCAGAAAGTCTACTGCATGAATTACCCCGGAGGAACCGGCCATCCAGTGAAACAGATCTGAAAAGGCCCAGTTCGATCCCATCAGGAAAATTTTGGAACTCCACCCGGGGTTCATCAGCTTGACGATCCCCTCATACAGAAAATGCCATCCCACCAGGATCCTCAATCCGGTGAGGATGTAAATTGCGTACTTCTTCATGGCGTTTTCAATTTTTCGTCACAAGATGCTAATTATAAGAAAATTATGTGTCTTTATAAGTATCAAATATTCAAACCATGAAAAAATTATTTCTTAGTACTTTGGCAGTTATCACGCTGATAGCGTTAACCAGTTGCTCAAAAATTTCAGATCTCCTTACGGTGGATGTCAAGGTGGATGTTCCTGTTGACCTGAATATTCCTGCGGGCAGCAGTGAGCTTAAATCAATGAGTTTTAGGTCAGTGGATGTCTGTGAAGAATTGGACATCGCAACAAATCCAACAGTTATTGAATATGAAAAAAGGATCAAGGAGATTGCTGCCAACGGTGGAAAAGTAACAATCGAATTACCGGGAAACAGCGAATCGGTAACCCTGAATAATGTTCAATTGAAAATAACCAACCTGGATACGAATGTTATACTGGGGACCTGGCCTCTTGAATCGAAAATTTATTTGACTGGTGCAGAAGTGACCTTAGGTGCACCCACTTCAGGCAGCTTCGCGGATATCTCTGCAGCGTTGGACAAAAAAGCCAAAGTAAATATTTGTTTAACGGGTAAATGCAATTATCTTGGGGGTTATAAGATGAGATTAACATTAAATGCTGTAATTAAAGCCAAGGTTCTTTAAGGCACACCAATCAAATAACCCTAACAAAAATGGAATCAAACATGAACAATCAGGAATCGCAGGAATGCTGCACGCCTTCGAGAAGAGGGACCCATGTAAACAACGGTACCTCAGGGGCTTAATTAACAATCGGGGCTACCAGAGCCATATCAGCAGTTGAACCTTTGATCGTCAGCTCAATGATTACGTCATTTTCATTCAGGTAATCAGCCGGGACATGAAAAATGGTCTGATCCTTATTCTTTTCGATTTTAACAACCTGCGATGTTGGAAATATTTTCGCTGAAACGATCTCCTTATTTATTGCCGGAAGTATTAAATCCTTTTGTCCGTTCAGCAGGTGCAAATAGATTTTATTTCCTTTTCGCGTGCTCGCAAAATCACCCTTTACCGGTAAAAATGGACCGCCCTGAGTACCATAGATACTGCCACCATAAATCTTCACCCAATCACCTATCTGGCTGAAAAGATTGATCTGTGCCTGCTCCACGCTTCCATCGGGCGATGGGGCCATATCCAGTAAATAGTTGCCGTTTCGCCCTGCAATTTTGATCAGGGTCTGAATACATTCCTTAGCCGATTTATATTTCAATTTTGAGTTGTAGGAATAATTCGGATAGGCAACGCTGGAACAAAACTCCCAGGGACCTTTGTAATATAATTTTTCCCATTCTTTTCCGCCATGATCCTCGCGGCTGTGGTAATCGCCCACGTTTTTTTCAAAATCCCAGCCGTCATCCCATTGTCCGCCCACCGGCTTGAAAGGCATTTGCAGGCGCGACATGATAATATTGGCATCGAGGGATTTCAGATAATCGGATAATTGCCTGCGATATTTTGGATTATCATACCACTCAGAATGCCAGAATCCATCGAACCAGAAATTCTTGGTATGATATTTCTGAATCAGTTCCGCGCACTGTTTCTTCACAAATTCAAAATAGGAATCCATTCCCCCTTTAACCAAAGGGATATCTTTTGCTTCCACCCCATACATATGAGGCCAGCCGTTTTCATGGAGATCAGCAATGGAATAATAGGTGCAGAAAGTGATGCCATTTTTTTCACATGCCTCCGATAATTGTTTACAGATATCACGGCCATAGGGAGTATTCATGATATTGAAATCGGTTGCTTTGGTATCCCACAAACAGAAGCCATCGTGATGTTTGGGCACAAAAACGATATACTTCATTCCCGCATTTTTTGCAATGCGCACCCAGGCTTCTGCATCGAACTTTGTGGGATTAAATTCCTTGCACAGCTGAATGTATTTTTCAGCCGGGACCTCACTTCCCCAGGTCCAGCCAATTTCCTGGTCAATGGCACCCAGTGGGGTCCAATGAATGAACATGCCAAATCGAGCATCGGCGAACCATTTTATTTCATTTTTAAGCGGGAAATTCATTTCCCCGGATTGTGAAAAGGTTCCTGAAAAGCTGGTAAGCAGGACCAGAAATGCAGACAGAATTAATTTTTTCATGTTTTAAAGATATGATCTTGACAGCATATATTCAACCATCTGCCATTATTGTCCGTTTGTCAAATAAATAAGGCTATTAGCAATAATAATTGAGCTGTTCATCCAACTAATGGTAAGTTTACCGTACTTCAAGAAAACAAACACCATGATCTACAAAAACTTATTCCGAATTTCTTTAGTAGTATTATTGGCTGTAACCGCCTTCACCGGCTGTAAAAAGGATCCCATCGGTTCCGTCAGTGGCACTATTACCGTTTATGATCCCACCACGCCATTGGTTAAAACGCCGGTCGACAGCATCATGGTGTATCTTATCAATATGGATTTTAAAAAGGATACGGTCAACCCTGAGAAGAATCGGGCTGCTCTCATCGACTCTACTATCACTGATGCGGCAGGAAAGTATTCTTTTACTGCACTGCCGGAAGGTAATTATGGGGTAACACCCGGTTTTACCCTAAAAAGCTACCGGTTCCTTCCGGATAACTCTGGCCAGGATGCAACTTTTTCCATAGCGGCTGATGCCACGGACCACGAAATCAATTTTACCGCTCCTATTCCGGATGCGGGTAACGATGGTGATAATTTCCACATGACTATCAATTCAGTTAATCGACCCGCTGCCGGATATATTGAGATCAGGCGTCAATGCTGGGTCTGGTTTGTTTTTCCCGTTTATAGACTGGAAGCTTTGATTCTTGGGGATAGCTGGCTATACGAAGCCAATTATGGGATTTTGTACATTACTGGTAGCGACGTGAACGCGTGGTTTTTGGAGGCTTGGATATTAGAAGATGGTAAGGAAACATTGATCAAGAGTTATTGGCTTCGCTGGGAACTGTTCAACATGCCCGAAAAATCTACAGTTACCATTGACTGGGCCACTCAGCAAATGACGGTGGTGGAGGGGCAATAGGTACCCTGATTATCAGCGGAAAGATCAGTGCGGGATGGATTTCATTCCGCATTTTTTTTACCACTGGTTTTTCTCCGAATTTTCTAAATATCCGGAAGGTGCTGAAATTTCCACTTACAGCCAAATTGATTAATTGAATAGGCTGTAAGTAGGATAATTACTATATTTACAGCCAAATCAGACGAATATTATGAAAACCTTGATTGGTCGCGAACAAGAGTTGTTATTACTCCGGACAATGGCAGAATCCGAAAAATCGGAGTTTATCGCGATTTATGGTCGGCGGAGGGTTGGGAAAACTTTTCTGGTCAGGTCGGCTTACCATCAGCAATTCACCTTTCAGATAACCGCCCTGGGGAACGCCAGCAAGGCTCAGCAACTGATCAACTTCCACCTGGCACTTCGGAATGCCTGGCCGGCGGCCTCTTTGGAACAGGCAACCGATTGGTTAAATGCTTTTCAACAACTCATCACCTTCATTAACCAGACACCAGACACAAGAAAAATTATTTTTTTTGATGAGTTGCCCTGGTTCGATACACCTGGATCGGGATTTCTTCCGGCTCTTGAACATTTCTGGAACAGCTGGGCATCCGCACGGAGTGATATAACACTGGTAGTTTGTGGTTCGGCTGCTTCCTGGATGATCAACAAGCTGATTCACAACAGGGGTGGCCTGTATAACAGGGTAACCCAAAGAATCAGGCTATCGCCATTCACGCTGCATGAATGCGAATTGTTCCTTCGATCCGGAGGCTTGGTCATCGACCGGTATCAGATTATACAATTGTATATGGTATTGGGGGGCGTACCGTTTTATTGGGATGAAGTTAAGCCCGGCAAGAGCGCAACTCAGAATATCCAGGATATCTGCTTCAGGGAGAATGGATTGCTTCGAAATGAATACCCTAACCTGTACCGATCGTTGTTTTCGAATGACCAGAAACACCAAGCAATTGTGGAATCTCTGGCCAACAAGTCCAAAGGAATGAACAGGGAAGAAATTATCCGGTCGACAGGCTTGCCGGATGCAGGAAGTACCACACGGATTTTAACCGAACTGGAAGAAAGCGGATTCATCCGGAAGTACCAGCCGTTTGGCCGCAAACAGCGCCGAAGCCTCTACCAGCTAACCGATCCCTATTCGCTATTCTATCTGCGGTTTATAAAGGATTCTCACCCGGACGGATCATCCGGCTGGCTGCTCATGACCGACAATCCCAGGTACAGAACCTGGAGCGGATATGCCTTTGAGCAGGTTTGCCTGTGTCATGTGGCCGAGATCAAGGCAGCACTGGGGATTTCTGGTGTGCAGACCATGGTCTCGTCCTGGCGCAGCTCAAACCCGGAAAGCGGAGCCCAGATCGATCTGGTGATAGACCGGCGTGACCATGTGGTTACTGTTTGTGAAATGAAGTATTCGATCCAACCGTTTACCATCGACAAAAAATATTCAGCCGAGCTCCACTCCAAACTCCAGCGGTTTATTGCCGAAACAGGCACCCGAAAATCAATTTTCCTGGCGATGGTCACAACTTTCGGTATCGCCCCTGGTAAGTATTCCCTCGGACTGGTTCAAAATGATCTTACCATGGACTGCCTCTTTAACTACAACCATTGACTAGGCTACTCAGCAAATGACGGTGGTGGAGGGGCAATAGGCACCCTGATGTTTTGTCCGTTATTTTCATCTGTTCGTCAAATAGATACTCCTAATAGTCTGAAATTCCGGACCGTTCACCCAACTAATGGTAATTTTGCTGTACTTCAACAAAACCATTATCATGATTAACAAAAACTTATTCTGCATTTCTTTAGCAGTATTATTGGCTGCTGCCGCCCTAACCGGCTGTAAAAAGGACCCAGTTGGCTCTGTCAGCGGGACTATTACTGTTTACGACCCCACAACGCCATTGGTTAAAACGCCCATCGATAGTATCAAGGTGTATCTTATCAATATGAACTTTAAAAAGGATACGGTTAATCCCGCAAAAAATCGGGCTGCCCTGATCGATTCCACTTATACCGATGCGGCAGGGAAGTATTCTTTTACCGCCATACCTGAAGGGAAATATTCTGTTGTCCCGGTTCCTGCCATTATACGTTACAAGTTCCTTCCAGACTCTCCCGGAGGCGACCCGTCCTTTTTAATAACGACAGACGGTTCTGCCACCGAAATCAATTTCACCGCACCCATTCCCGATTCGAATAACGATGAATCGAGATTTCACATCACTATCAAACAACTCAATCGTCCTGCTGACGGCACTCTTAAATTATACCGGCAGGAATGGGGTCTTTTCTTTAATGTCGCACCTTGGGTCGCAGACATTACTGCAGGTGAATATCTGTATGAAGATGCATACGGATGGACCTGCGTCTTTTACACTCTGGATGATTTTTGGTACATAGAAGCGGAAATAATGGTTGATGGAACGAAGCAAATTGCAAAGCATTACCAATTTGGTTGGTCTATTGGCAACATGCCCCACACTGCCACGGTTACCATTGACTGGGCAGACAATACAATGAAAATAGAATAGATGTCCCTATACAGCCTGCGCCATATTATTTTAATTCTGCTTGCCGGGTTCCTGATAACCGGTTGCACCAAGGATGAAGTTACCTTTACCGGTCCTCCGCTGAAGATCGGGGTGATGCTGCCTTTCAGCGGTCCGTATTCTTTCGGTTTTGATGATCCGCTGGACTGGGCTGTGGAGAATATCAACCGGACGGGCGGCGTGGCGGGGCGAAAGCTTGAACTGGAAAAACATGACCTGGCAACCGGCGACCTGCTTGCCATTGCCAATGCACTGATAGCCGATACTGCAATAAAAGCTGTTATTGGTCCGGCTACATCCTCTGAGGTATTTAAGGTTGCTCCGCTATTTATTGGCGGCAAAAAGGTGTTTATCGCCCCGGATGCCTCTGCAGCAAGCTTGTCACGGGCTTTCAGCGGATATGATTATTTCTGGCGGCTGACGGAGCCTGATATTTCCCAAACCAAAACATTGCTGCTGCTTGCCCAGAAAGGTGGCGCACGAAAAGTGGGACTTATTACGGAGGAGTCAGAATACGGAGCTTCTTTCGAGGATTGGTTCGGATATTTTGCGACCGAGCTCGGGTTGGAGGTATCTGCCATCCGGGTCGTTAATCCGGGTGATACCCTTGCCTGCAGGCAGGCCTGGAAAGATCTGGCCGACTCAAATCCGGATGCAGTAATCTCCTCTATAAATCTTCCAACCCAGACTATTGCGCTGATCCGTGCCTACCGGGCCGACAGTCGTCAGATCAGGCTGCTCCTTACTGATACCGGCTGTTTTCCGATCATTATCGACCAGCTGGGATCGTTGGCCGAGAATCTTGAGGGGGTCTCTTTTGCTTCAGATCCGGCTTCAGGTTTCGATGTTTCCTACAAGACGCGGTATAATAGAAATCCAGCCCCTTTGCAGGCTAACAAGTATGATGCAGTGATGCTGATCGCCCTGGCCCTGGAATCCTCCGGAGGTGAGGGAGGTGCAGCACTGGCTGAAGGCTTAAAAAGGGTGGTATCCGGCAGGGACGGTGTGTGCCGGTGGAATCGCGACGATTTGCGGAAAGCACTGAACCTGATCAAGGCCGGAACCTATCCTGATATTTTGGGTGCCAGCGGACAACTGAACTTCGACGAAATAAAATATACGGATGTCAGCTCAACCACTTACGGACACTGGAGGGTAGATGCCGCAGAATTTGTGGTTACTGATTATTATACATCGGATGGCAGCGGAAGAATCAGTTCCACAGCTTCTGCTTATCAGGTTATCGCCAGCAAGCGGCAGGAGTTTTCCACCACAGGCACCTGGCCGGTAGTGGCTCCCAAAACCGGGCTGAAGGCTTTCCTGATGGCCGGATCACAGGGATTTACCAATTACAGGCACCAGTCGGACGTGCTGAAAGCCTATCAAATCCTTAAATCCAGAGGGGTAACCGACGATGATATCATTCTGATTCTGGCCGATGATATCGCAGGATCGGCCAGCAATAAATCACCGGGAAACGTATTTAACGATCCGGATGGTGAAAACCTTTATAAAGATGTTCATGTGGATTACCGGCTGAGCGAGATAACCAGCGAGATTCTCACCGATATTTTAGTCGGGAATAAAACTGCGGCTACCCCGGTGGTTCTGCAGACCTCCTCCACGGACAATATTTTCTTTTTTACTTCCGGGCACGGGGCACCTGATGGGATGGTGTTTTCTGGCAGTGAGGAGAAACACCTGACCCCTGAATACTGGAGCGCTATTTTCCGGCAATTGAAGGAAGGCAATCGTTTTCGACTGATATTCTGGTCGATGGAATCCTGCTATTCCGGCAAGATCGGGGAAGCAGTTACCACGCCGGGAGTTTTAATCATGACCGGCGCCAATCC
>CAILAQ010000686.1 GCA_903832165.1 uncultured Bacteroidota bacterium
CGATCTCATGTCATCCATGTTATCGAAGGAAACGAGAATCATCCGGCCGGAGATGCGGCGGGCGGTTTTCAGGATCGCAAGCTGCTCGGCTGTGGTTATCTGCTGATACAATCCGTACGGGATATCAACAATGGAGACATCAAAATGCTCCGGCCTGTCATGCATGTCACCAGCTGTTATCGAATCGGGATAACTGAAAAAGGATAGATTCCGTTTTGCGTTGTTAGCCACAAACTGGTTGATTTCATACCCCTTTGCCTGGATGCCCATCGAGAGCGCCTCTATCACCACGGTCCCGATTCCGCAGCAGGGATCGATTAAGGTTTGACCGGTATCGGGCCCCACACCAATATTAACCAGCGCACGGGCAACCCTGAAATTTAATGAGTTGGAATAAGTATGTGGCTTATTATCGTGATGATGCCAGCTGTAATCATTCTTTTCGTAGGTGCCGAAATACCATTTACCGTTTGCACTGGTCACTCCGAAAGTCACCTGAGGATTGCGGACATCAGCCTCACCGGTGATAGCGAACCCAAGCTTGCGGATGCTTAGGAGGCGCTCCTGATAATTCCACTCACCCTCCTCTACTTTAATGTAGGTGACCCTGAATTTTTCTGCGGCAAACTGGTCTGCCAGTATTTGCTCAGCAAGGGAATTCAGTGAGCTACCTTCATATAGGATGGTAATCCGCTCTTTGATAAAAGGACTACGTGAAGGGGAAATCAGCAGCTCTGAAAAGAAATATTTATCGTCATTTAAATGATTAAACAGAAATTTCAATTCCAGTTTACACAGATCGGCCAGGAACTTTGAATAATTTACGGTGTAGAAATTCATCAGGCGAAGTTGGCTATATCGGAATCGATATGCAAACTTGCCCTATCAGGCTTTTTTCTCTTTAAGAATTTTATATCCGAAACCCAGCGAGTAATAGTGACCACTGAACGGTGCAGCTTTAAAAGCAAGATTGAAACGGCCCATATTGAACTGCAGGGCAAGGCCGTAAATAAAGTGACTGTTCTTTTGGTTAACGTCGATCAGGTTTGCGATAGAATAGGTATCGGAACCTTCACCAACCGTGGTATAGAAGCTTTTGGCAATTTTAATATCTACACCGCCATCACTCTGGAGCTTGTAACTTGATTGGTTCCATGAGGAAAACAGCGACAGATCGAGAAATCCGAATTTTTTAGTCAGGACCGCTTCAAGTCCAAAGTTGTTTGATTTATAATTTACTCCGGTAAGGTTATTTGTGACGATAATTTTGTCGGTGCTGGGTGCATCAATCTTGCCGATCAGGTCGGCACCTACTGCAGCGCCTAGGCTTATCAGACTATAATTGATTCCAAGGGACAAAAAGAATTTCCGGTCGTGCAAAACCGGCACCCAGTTAAAAACATCGTGCCTGATACCAAACGCAGCCATGACATCTTTTGAGATGGAAAAGTTATTGGCAATGCCTTTTGTGGCCAGTTTGATGGCTCCGGGCAGAATCCCGACTGAGACTTCTGTTCCGTATCCCAGTCCCAGGCTGAAAACAGGCAGCAGGGCAGGCGAAATCCCGATACTGGTTCCAAGGCCGGGAAACAACGGCAAACCAAAACCGAGGTTATCGCCGGTAAACGGGTTTACGACCGGAACGCCGGTTCCCTCATCAATAAACCGGAAAACCAGTTTGCCCGGGCTTTGGGTTCCAAACAATGTTGGCATTCCTCCGGTAATCTCAAAATTTTGGGTAAAACCAGGCGCGATATAATCTGTACTCAGCCCGGCACCTAACTTGAGGGAAAAAGATAGTTCCCATTTTTTGAGCACATTGCCGGTTGTATTGAGGTTATTCAGGAACGCAAATCCCTGGTGACGGGTCAGGTCCACCAGATAGGAATTTGCATAGGCTGAAAAATTTGCAGGAATGGTATTTATTTGGTTCGCAACGTTGACTTGAGCAGTCGCTGCCGCAGAAGAAAGCAGAATTGCCAGCAACAGGGAGGGTACATATTTATGGTTCATGACTGTTTTGTTGAAGATTGATAAATTTTAACGAGAGGCATTAATTATAAGGGGTCAATTCAAGTATTCCCTTTTTACCATCAGATACGCCTGAGAGTTTGATATAACCAAAACGGGATTCGAGCACAGTAAGAGTGGTGTTGAAATTTGGAAAGACCAGCGTCAGTTGTACCTCCCCGGTGGTTGTTTTAGCAACCTTATAGGAACCGATAATCATATAAATTTCACTTTCAGTGCCGAATAACTTCAGCTCCTTTGGAGAGCGCAAACGACCGGGAAAGAAATAAAACCGGTCGGCCTTCATGAACTGCATCATATTATCGGAGTAATAATTCCATTCCGGATCCTTGGTCAGGTCTTTTCCCTTGTCATCCACGATGGATTTTATCCCCCAGGATAATGGCGAATCAGAATACCAAGTATCCTCATCCCATTTGCGCAAACAGAGATGCAGGTGTGCAGGAGGGGTATTTAGCCCTTTGCTGACATTTACTTTTATATGATATAAAAAAAGCCCTTCTTTATAATCTGTAACCGTTGCCGAACTCGCATCATAGGTCACTGCTGGATCTGACCAGGTTGAGTTGCCTAACGAATCCCGGCCATCATAATAAATTGATGGTAATGTATTGATGTGATCCGCCTTAGTAATGGGAATCGCAAACATTAAATGACCCATTAGACTACCAGACAGCATATTCGAATTCGGTGTAATATCCGCCCACCCGTTTTCAAAATTATCCCGGGAGGAGTAGAACTTTTTGTAACCATTAGTAGTATCAACGGCGTAAAAATCAGTTTCGCAGGAGGAAATCCCTATCACGAATAAAATGACCAGGAAGATGGCTTTTGTGAAAAATAATTTGTTCATAACTGCTCGAATTTTAAAATAATATACTGGAGGTTGGGCCTCCGGTTTCATCTTTTCAGTGAGCAGGCTAGCTTCCTCAAGAACAAAAGTAGTCGAGTGTTATTGGATTAACATGTAAATCGGTTACTATTTGACCAACGGCGTATTTTTCCATGTGAGCAATCACCGCTAATCATATCTTTGATAAGCAAAATGTATCATGGATATGAGACTTAAAATTCCCCTCCTTCTCCTTCCGTTTTTCTTCGTTTTACTGCAGGCATCCAACGGTCAGGCGGTACAACAAAACAGTGCCGGATTAAAATTCAGCGTTTCCTTTGATAAATCCGTTCATTCATCCAATATTACCGGGCGAGTTTATGTGATGATTTCGCGAAAAGATACCCGTGAGCCCAGAAATCAGGTGGGTGTTTCAGGGGTTCCCTTCTGGGGAATGAATGTTGATGGACTGGCCCCTGGCCAGTGTGCATCCATTGATGACAAGGTTTTCGGATATCCCCTGGAAAGCATAAAGGATATTCCTGCCGGCGACTATTTCGTGCAGGGATTCATCAATATTTATACTGAGTTTAAGCGGTCAGACGGGCATACGCTCTGGATGCACAACGACCAGTGGGAAGGTCAGGACTGGCGCCGCGGCGAAGGGAATCTGTATAGTACTGTCAAAAAGGTAACTATCGACCCTGCAAAACCTGAAACCATTGAGCTGATGTGTACCAATGCGATCCCGGCAGTTAAAATTCCTGAGGATACGAAAATGGTGAAGCGGATTAAATTTAAAAGTAAGATGCTTTCCGATTTCTGGGGCCAGCCGATCTACCTGGGTGCAACGGTTCTCTTGCCAAATGGTTACGACGAACATCAGGATAAATTCTATCCGGTAAATTACGAGCATGGCCATTTCGGACTGGGAGTTCCTTTCGGGTTTCGTGATCCGTCGGCACCCGCAGCAGCCTCCGGTCGACCGGATCAGGGCTTTACCGGTTTCTGGATGTCCGATACCTGCCCGCCCATGATCGTCATAAATATTCTGCATCCCTGTCCGTATTATGATGATTCATACGCGGTGAATTCCCCCAATGTGGGCCCCTATGATGATGCCATCAATCAGGAGCTTATTCCGATGCTGGAGCAGAAATTCAGGATCATCGGGCAGCCTTATGCACGTATATTATCGGGAGGTTCAACCGGCGGCTGGATATCGCTGCAGCAGCAAATATTTCATCCGGATTTCTATGGTGGCGTATTCTCCTCCTGTGCCGACCCGGTTGATTTTCATTATCATCAGATCGTGAATATTTATGATGATCCGAACGCCTATTACGTGGAATTTGAGTGGAACCGGATTGAGCGGCCCGATACGCGGCGAACCGACGGGAACGTGCGGTCGACCATGGCCAATGAAAACCTGTACGAACTGGTGGTCGGAGATAAGAGCCGGTCGGGTGGCCAGTGGGACATCTGGGAAGCAGCTTTCAGTCCGATCGGGCCCGACGGATATCCGATGCGTGTATGGGACAAGCGCACGGGCGTTATCGATCATGCCGTGGCAGCTCAGTGGAAGAAATATGACCTGCATGTTTATCTGGAAGAAAACTGGCCGAAAATCGGAAAGGACCTGGTGGGGAAATTTTTCATTTATACCGGAGATATGGATACGTATTATCTGAATAATGCGATGGAATTGCTCGATGGATTTCTGAAGAAGACTAAGGATCCTTATTTCGATGGGCTTGTTGAATTCGGCCGGAAGCAGCCGCACGGATATGGTCCCCGAGGGGCAGAACTCGTGAAATTGATGGCCAAGCAAGTGGAGAAAAATTCTAAAAAATAACTAATGAAACTCAGGATATTTATAATGGCCATTGTCTTTGCATCCGGCCTTTGTTCATCAATTGCCCAGGATAACTGGACCCATTTCAGGGGAACCAATCTCAATGGAATATCAGAGGCAAAAGAGGCTCCGGTTCTGTGGAACGACAGTACGAATATTCTGTGGAAAACGGATATCGAAGGGAAAGGATGGTCGTCGCCCGTGGTTTTCGGCAATCAGGTATGGGTAACTACTGCAAGCGGTTCAGGCAGGGATATGTCGGCGATTTGTCTGGATCTGAATTCCGGGAAAATCATATTCAACCTGAAGCTTTTCAATCCCGATTCCATTTACGGCAAGCACGATGTGAATACTTATGCCACACCTACGCCATGCATTGAGGAGGGCCGGGTATACCTGCATTTCGGCACCTACGGAACCGCTTGCCTGAATACCACAGATGGAACAACCCTATGGAAGCGGACCGACCTGAATTGCGACCACGCCCAGGGCCCGGGGGCATCACCTTTTCTGCATAAAAATCTGCTGATCCTGCATATCGAAGGAACAGATGTCCAATATCTTGTGGCGCTCGATAAACTCTCCGGTAAAACGGTATGGAAAACCGACCGGCCAAAAGCTGTTTACGAGCCTTTGCTGCCCATTGGTAAAAAGGCTTATATCACTCCGATCATTATCAATGTAAAGGGAAGGGATCTGCTGATTTCGAATGGTTCAGCCGTATGCATTGCCTATGATCCCGAGACCGGGGAGGAAGTATGGCGCATTGTTCAGGGAGAGGATTCCACGATTGCAAGCCCGGTTTCTGAGAATGGGATTGTTTATTTTTTACCCGGATTTGTAACGGGGGCCGATGGAGAAAAGTCTGCCGAATTGCTGGCCGTGAATCCCGATGGCAAAGGGGATATTGCGGCGACGAATATCCTTTGGCGTTTCCGTTTGCCCGTTTTACAATTGTCGACTCCGTTGATCAAGGACGGGCTGATATACATGATAGACACCCGCAATACACTATACTGCCTGGATGCCGGAACAGGTGCGGTTGTTTATTCCAGGAAGCAGAATCAGAAATATCATTCCTCCCCATTATATGCAAATGGCAACCTGTATTTTACCTCCGCCCGGGGAGAAACGATGGTGATAAAAGCCGGCAAAAAATTTGAGCTGGTTGGACTGAACAAATTGCCAGGTGAGGTTTTTGCCACGCCCGCAATCGTGGGTAACTCAATTTTACTGAGGAATGAGAGGAGTTTGTACCGGATCGGAAGGTAAAACGGTACCTGAACAGTAACATTTTGGATCATTTTGCTGACTCCGGCAAAATGATCGCTGATGATCCTTTTTCGGAACTAACTCCGAAAATAGATACTAAATCCGGAGTATATTCCGAAAATAGCCACATTGGGGAATCAAATCAGAATATTAAGTATCTTTGATCATCCCCCCTTGCTTTTCAATGTAATCTAACCTAACCACTATGGGGCCTGTCAAAATTTTCTCTCTCTGTCTGCTCCTCGCGGTTTGCTCTGCGCTGCCGGCCCAAAATCGGAAATATTCGATTTCCGGGGTGGTGGTTGATTCACTTTCCGGCAAGCTGATACCGGAGGTGAATATCAGCGTTGTGGGAGCTTCAGGCAATTGGACTACGAATGCGGCCGGTGAATTTACCGTGCAGGTACAACGGATTCCATCGATCCTCTATTTCAGTTACGTGGGATACACCATAGGCAGCTTTCTCGCCGAAAAACAGGGCGAAAAGGCGATCAGGATTGCCATGCTGCCGGAAACCAGAGAAATCGGCGAAGTAACGGTTACCGGTGAAAAAATATCGAAATTAATTAAGGGAGATACCCTGAACATTATCGACTTTGAAATTGAAGACGACAGGATCGTCATTTTTGCCAGTCTGTATAAAAACCTCAAAGACCAGAGGCTCTATCTGGCAAATCTGAAGGGTGACACATTGAGCCATTTACAGGTCAGCAATGCCGGGAAAGAGATTAAATTCCCTGAAATCATGATGCCGAAAACCGAGTTCCTGATCAGGGATTTCACCGGCAAGATCCAATTCCTCGACAAGTATTGTGCCCATGAAGTCAATCATTATTTCGACAGGCTCACTTTTGGTTACGATACCCAATATCCGGATTTTATAGGCCGTGTAATTCCGATCAAATGCGAAATGGAGGGGAAACTGGTTTTTCAGGTCTCGACAGTCACCGGTAATTACACCTTCTTTTACGGGCGGGGATCACAGGAAGGAACACCAATAAAATTTGTACAGGATAAAAAAGCTCCCACCCGCTATGTCTCAAAAGAGCTAATGGCATATGCACCGCATGATGCAGACTTCAATAAAAAAGTGAGTGCCCCCATGTTCCGGAAGGGTAAGGAACTTTTTGTATTCGATTTTTTCAGTAATCATTTTGAGGTATTTGATAGCAATCTGAACCCGGTGCGGAAAGTTCCCATCAGTTTCCAGAACGTTAATGTTATCGATGGTCTGGTCTTCCGCTTTTCCACTGTGGATATCGATGTTAAAAATTTTACGCAGACTATCTTGTTTGATGAAAAGGCTGGTAAAGCTTATGCGTTTTTTCGTTACCGATCAGATAACAAGCAATATCTGAAGGAAATTAATCTGGAAACCGGACAAATAGACCGGGTAATAACAATACCAGAATACTCAAATATTTCTGATGTCAGGGTATATGACAATGCTTTGTACTTTTTGTACGACACCAAGGTTTATCCTTACTACAGGCTGCTTTACCGGATGGTTATTTAAACAAATCAGAAAATTGAAACCATAATCTATTAACGAGTGAAATACTCTTTTCTGCTATTTAGCCTTTGTCTTGCTCTCTCTGCTTCTTCAGGTTTTGGGCAAACGGGTTCCATCACAGGCGTGGTGACCGATTCGCTAACCGGTAAACCAATTGTTGCATTTTCAGTTTTCATTCCCTCCACCACCTTTGGTACCACTACTAATCAAAAGGGTGTTTATTTGCTTGATAAAATAAATCCGGGCGATTATACCATTGAATACAGGCACTTGTCGTACCCTACGATAACCAGAAAGGTATCAGTACAGGCAGGAATGCAAATTACGGTGAATCTGGTGGTAGCCGAAAAATCTACCAGACTGAAAGAGTTTGTGATCGTTGGAAAGGTGCCCGATCGTAGAATGGGATTTCAGCTTTTCAAGGAATATTTTCTGGGTGATAAGGGAGGATCAGTATGCACGGTGAAAAATCCGGACGATATTTCCTATTTCTACGACGGGGATATTATAAAGGCCACCGCTAAGAAACCGCTTATTATCGAGAACCGGTACCTCGGATACCGGGTAACCTATTATCTCGATTATTTCAAATATGTGGAGGATAAGAATCCTGATGCGGACAACACGGTTGGCGCTTATTTTGGTTACTCCGGGAGTGCACTATTTGAAGATTTGTCGGCGGTGATACCCTTGAATGCCCTCTTTTTTAAGATGAACCGTGCCGGAGTTTTCAAGGGCAGCCTGCGACATTTCCTTGCCAGTTTGTATCAAAATGAGCTTCCGGCAAACCGTTATAATGTTCGGAAAGCTTACCATGGATTTAAGGATTTGCAGCATATGGAGAAGCTGAGTGCAGCGATGACGAAAATCAGGATGGCCTCCATGGACAGCCTGTTTAGCTGGGATCCGGTTTCGGGGACAACGGAATTTCTTTATTACGATCCGAACGAGGAGTTCCGGTTTAATGAAAACATGGTAAAGGCCGGGCCAAAAGATGGAGAGAAAACGCTGGTAACGGAATATTTTCTGCTGGTGTTCAGCGACTACCAAAAGACTACGGATTTGCGTGATGACTGGATCTCCAGCCTGCGCCTGTCGCCCGATGGCATGACTTTCGATAAAGATGGAAACTACTGGGTACCCAACGGTGCGTTCAGCTGGACCAATCTTCACAATACCATCAAGATCAAGAGCATGTTGCCTTATGATTATATGCCGAAGATCCAGTTGACGCGATCCACCTCACCCCCTGCCCCTCTCCCGCGCTCACTGCGCTAGCGCTCCGCTCACGGGAGAGGGGAGCCACCCCGGTGTTTATTTGCGTCTGAAGATATCCCAGATCGATCTTCTTTTCTTCTCGACTTTCGGAGCTTCAGCTGCCGGCTCTGCAAGTTTTTTAACCTCGGTGTCAACCTTGACCTTTTTTTCAAATATCGATCGCATCTTATCCAGCAGATCGCCCTGCCTGAAATCAGGGCAGTC
>CAILAQ010000687.1 GCA_903832165.1 uncultured Bacteroidota bacterium
ATATTCTCCTTGCCGGTAAGCTCCGGATGAAAACCGGTACCAACCTCCAGTAAACTGGCTATGCGACCTTTGATTTTTATGTCACCCGTGGTTGGCGAAGTAACCCGCGACAGCAGCTTTAACAGGGTCGATTTTCCGGCACCGTTCTTGCCGACGATACCAAGGACCTCTCCGTCGCAAATCTCCAGATTTATATCCCTGAGAGCCCATACATAACGGCCATCTACGGTATCCAGGCGGTTGGAGACTCCAACTTTCATGGTAGGATCCTCCTTGCCGCGGATCCTGGCAATAAAGCGGTTCAAATCATGGCTTAACGTACCGGTTCCTACATTTCCCAGCCTGTATTGTTTAGATACATTATCGATTTTTATGACAACATTCGGCATCTTGATGAGTTTTCGCTGTTAGATTGAATAAGCTGATCTCTGATATGTTAGACAGTGTCCATGAAGGTTTTTTCAACTTTGTTGAAAATGATAACCCCCACGGCAATAACGGCGATGGTAAAACCAAAGCTGTACAGCAGGTGCATATAGTTGATTTCCCCAACTCCCAGAAGAGCAGTTCTGAAGGTCTCCACAACCGGTGTCATTGGATTGGCAATTACGAACAGCCGGTATTTTTCGGGAATTCCCGACAATGGATAAATTATGGGAGTTGCATACATCCACAGAGTAACTCCAAAGGTTACCAGATTAGTAAGATCTCTGTATTTTGTGGTCAGGGAAGATATGATGATTCCAAAGCCAAGCCCCAGACCAGCCATCATCAGAACAAGAAATGGCAGCCACAGGATAAGAATGTTTGGATGAACATCTGACCCGTTAATCATAAAGTATGCAAGGAAGCAGCACAAGAAAAGGAACTGGATTACAAAACTTACCAGGTTGGAGATCACCACGGATATCGGCAGGGCAAGCCTTGGAAAATAAACCTTTCCGAAAATCGGGGCATTTTTGATAAATGTCTGGGAAGTGTCGTTCAGACAGGTGGAAAAGTAAGTCCAGCCAACAATGCCTGACATGTAAAACAAAACCTTTGGAATCCCATTCGTGGAGATTCCGGCAATGTTGCCGAAAATAATGGTAAACATGATGGTCGTAAGCAATGGCTGAATGATGAACCAAAGGGGGCCAAGTATCGTCTGCTTGAATTTGGATACAAAATCCCTTTTTACAAACATGGTGATCAGATCGCGGTACAGCCAAAGCTCCCTGAGGTTAATATCCAGCAAACTGCGTTTTGGCCGGAGGACCATCGTCCATTCATCGGGCAGGGTGTTCACCGGTTTATCTGAATTCTGGGTAATCATATAGTGTTCAGTTTTAAAAAATCATTTTGCTAATCTTCATCAATTCAATAACTAAAATTTCCTTATCAGGCTGATAAGGACCTTCCGCGAATTAACATACAGTCTGGGGAAAATCAGGAGCAACCTCTTTCCTTCATTGTCAGCCAGGATATCCTGTATCTTAACCTTGTGCTTGATATCTGTAAACACAATGAAGATACGTTTCATTTTATTATCAACTGCCTCGCTGAGCGCAGTTGAGAATTGTCTTTTGGTTGTGTGATTATGCCGGACAACAAAAAGTGTAATGTCTGAAAACCTGTTAAGCAGGAAAGAATCACCAACAACTCCGATGGATGGAGTGTCCATGATTATAAAGTCATACTTCTGCCGTAACTCGCTGAAAAGCTTTTTTGTCTTTTCCGATTCGATCAGTTCATCATGGTTGGGTGGTATCGGCCCGGATAAAATAACATCAAGATTCTTTGTGTAGGTCTTCTGAATCACCTGGTCAATCGAGATATCATTGATGAGGTAGTTGGTGATTCCTTCATTTTTCGTGAATCCGAAATACTCTGCGATTTTCGGACGCTGCAGGTCGAACCCGAGCAGCAGGCTTCGCTTTCCCGCCAGCGCATACATAGAGGCCAGATTGATTGCAACAAAAGTCTTCCCGTCACCCTGGGCAGAGGAGGTCACTAAAATAACTTTTTCATCCCGCTGAGGCTCCAGGTTCAGCTTGATCCTTATGATCCTCAACATCTCGGTGAACTGGGAATTGGCGCTTAGAAGTAACTTTCCGGTCCTGTTGTCGGTATTGCGGATAAGGGAGCCGACTACCGGAATCTCAGTGATGGCCTCAATGTCATCTTCCGACATGATCCGGTTGTTAAGCAAAACCACCAGAAAAAGAAAAACTGCCGGCAATAGCAATGCCCAGATGAAGGCGTTCATGTAGGCGGTTTTCGTGCTTGCTGAAACGATTGAAACCCCCGATTCTCCGGCCTTGTCAACGATTTCATGATCGGGCGTGTTGGCAGCACGCTGAATTTCAACTTCAGATTTTCGATTCAGTAAAAAGTCATACAGCGTATTGAAAACATTGAATTGCCGTTCCAATCCAAGGTATTCCCGCTCGATTCCGGGTAGAGTCGAGAATTCGGCATTCTTCTCCTCGATGCG
>CAILAQ010000688.1 GCA_903832165.1 uncultured Bacteroidota bacterium
CACCGTTGCGGCGAGCGCTGATGCCACCCTATCGGACCTGAAAGTAAACGGGTCTCAGGTATCGGGTTTCAGTTCTACGGTCACCGGGTACAATGTGGTGTTACCTTTTGGAACAGTAACCGTGCCCACCGTTTCTGCAACCACCACGAATGCCAATGCCACCAAGGTGATCACACCGGCAGCATCGCTGCCCGGTATTTCAACGGTGGTGGTTACCGCCGAAGATGGAATCACCACAAAAACCTATTTCGTCAGTTTTACTGTAACGGCAGGTGCCACTGATGCCACCCTATCGGACCTGAAAGTAAACGGGTCTCAGGTATCGGGTTTCATTTCTACCGTCACCGGGTACAATGTGGTGCTACCTTATGGCACAATTACAGTTCCAACCGTGACAGCAACCACCACAGATGCTAATGCCACCAAGGTGATTAATCAGGCAGCATCGCTTCCGGGTACTACCACCGCAGTAGTTACGGCTCAGGACGGCACTACTACGAAGACCTATTCGATAAGTTTCACTGTGGCTAAAAATACAGATGCAACACTCTCAGATATAAAAATTAACGGGACCTCTGTTTCCGGCTTCAATACAAATACCCTGAATTATACGGTAGCTCTTCCACATGGGTCAACCGAGCCACCGGTAATCGCAGTAACGGTAACCGATCTGAATGCATTGACAGAAATCACCCTGCCACCCGGCTACCCCGGCATAGTCACAATTAAGGTAACGGCCGATGACCGGTTGACCATCGTCAGCTATATGCTGGCCATCAGTTATGGGGGCGACGGCATTGATAACAAGCTGCTGCAGAAGAATTTTAAAGTATATCCGAATCCCTCCAACGGAGAATTCAGGCTGGACTATAACTCGGCAAATGCCGGTTGGGTGAGCATTACGATACTGGATATTACCGGAAAGCAGGTATACAGCAGGCAGTATGAGGTCAGCGGCCTTCTTTTATCTGAATTATTACAGATACCGGAACAACCCAAAGGTCTCTATTTTATCCGCCTGGTTGACGGAATGAATGTTGTATATCAGAAAATTATTGTCGAATAAATTTCCCGTTTTCCTCGATAATCCCATTCACCTTAAAGAAATATATTCCGGCCGGCAAGGTTTTGGCCTCCTCCACGGAGATCAGAATCCGGCCTGCTGGAACTTCATAATTTCTTGAAAAAACCAGGGTACCGGTGATATTGTAGAGGTTCAGGACCATTGAGCCGGCACTGGCAGCATTTCCCTGAAGCGATATCGCGCCTGCGGAAGGATTCGGAAATACCCGGATTCCGGACTTAACCGGTTGGTCATCCACTCCGCTGCCGCCGGTAACTTTCAGGGTAAGTTCCTTATAATTGGTTAAGCCTTCCCAATCATACACTTTGAGCGGTAAGGTATAGGTTCCGTTTTGCCGGGGCGTTCCGAGCAGGTCGCCGCTGGAACCGAGGCTGAGCCAGTCGGGCCAGTTGATAAGGCTAAGCTGGAATGCGGTATTCACCTTCATTCCGGTGACATTATGGTTCAGCAGAAAACAATCGGTGTTATTGCCCTCAGACACGCCGGAAATCCAGGCCATATCAGGGGTAACCATCATATTTCCATAATAGAACGTAATGCTTCCGTCGGGGAGCAGTTTAGCGGCAAATTCAAGAGGCTGGTGGCCTTCGGCATCGGCGGTTGCATGCCAGCGGATGATAGTTTCCGCGATTGTTCCTGAAAAGGTTACCTGATGGGAAGCATCGGGATAATAAAGGTTGCTGAGGAACGGGAAGACGCCGATATTCTGGTAAAACCGCATCCGGTTATCGATTACATAAGGATATTTTACCAGGTTTTGGCCCATTACGATTCCTCCATCTTTTAAAACAGTTATCTGGGAGTATGTTTTGCCATTAAATGGGAAAATGAAGGGCAGGTCCATCACGCGCTCAGTGGTTCCGGCTACGGTAAACATATTGGTTCCGCCTGTAAAGCTGACGGGTGTTGTTTCAGGTTTTTCAACGTACCAGGTTGCCGGATTTGCATAACGATACGGGCCGGTGGTGCCGTCGGCCTCAATCTGAACCCTGTATTCCTGTCCGGCCTGAGCCTCGGGAAGTTCGGCAGTAACAATTTCGGGACGGATTACCGTGGTAGAGACAGCAACGGATACGCGGGTAACCGCATTACGGTTTATGGTAACCGTTCCGGCGGGAAGAGAAGTCTCGGCGGTACCGTGGGTATAATCCATAACCGAAAAGCTTTCGATACCCCCTTCAGCTGAGGCATCCGGGGATTTCTGCACCACCTCCATATAAATCCTGGCGCGGCCGTTATCCGGGATGTAATTCATCAGCGGGGTTATATCCAGCCCGATTTCGATCAGGTCGGAGCCGGCCCCGGTAAAACCCTGCATCGGCCCGGCATCTCCCTGATAATTAAAGCAGGGGAAATCCATTACTTTTTCCGGTTTCGGTGCATTCACGTCAGACGAAACACCGATCTGAATTTTCAGCCGGTTGCGCTGATTATAGCGAATTTTTGTTTTAACAGTGAGGAGGGGATTATAAACCTTTTTGGGCTTTACCACCATAACAGCTTTGTTCCAAATGCCACCCTCTTCAGGCAGTTTAGCCAGCAGATTGTACATCACCCACAATTTTCCGGCATTGCCAAAGCCCTCGCCCCAGGAGTTTACCACCAGCATGGCGCCAATCTCCCAATCCTTCATATCAACGACGTTATCACCGTTTATATCTTTATTATTCGTGTATTTGCCATCATGGTTCATATCGTAACGGACGGAATCGTTCCAGCCGGCAAAGGTCATGCAATGGCCAACGTATGGGCCATAAGCGATTACAACATACTGCCCTTCCTCCTCCAGGTTCTTATCCAGCGGAATTTGCGGTATGTTCATCCCGTCGGATCCGATCTGAAAATTCGCCAGTCCGCCGATCTGCGAACCGTCGAGGTGGTCGTTGATCCAATGCTTTAAAGTGAGCAAACCCTCGGGATTCCCGACATCAATAGCAAAAACCTCATCCACCCGGTTCTTCATTCCGCGGTAATACTTGTCGTAGCCGGTCATCCATATTGTTGAGTTCTGGTTGTATGCCGTAAAATCCGGATTACCAGGTATTCCGTTGGCCTTTACCAGATTCCAGCTGTCGAAGTAGGATACTCCCTGGCCCGCGTTTGCATAATTAAGCAGGTTAAATACGGCCATCGGGCTGTACTGGTTCTCCGGCAAAGCAGAATTCAGGTTTCTGAGGTAGTTCATCTCGTAGGTGAACATGGTCCAGATGGATCCCGCCTGGTTGCAGTTCCATACACTCTGATTATATATGCCTGAAAAGAATATCTGTCGCGTATTATCCTTTTTATTCGGCAGTGGCCTGGTACCGTACCCTATCGGCATAGTGAGCCTGGGCAGGGTGCTCAGGACGATATCGTCAGAACTCACCACACTCACGTCAGCCTGCTGTGCAAACAGTCCGGCACCTGCAATCATCATTCCAAGCGATAAAAGAAAAACTCTGGCCTTCATAAAATAGTTGTTAGAGAAGCAATATTAATATGTTTTCCTTGAATTCTCTCGTCAAAACCTTTTCCTGTGATGAGTATCGCAGAAAAAATTCTTATTAGTTTTACATAATGAGTCGGAACCTAATAACAAAAACCTAAATATGAACAGATTAATAATCATTGCATCCATACTTCTGATGATGATCAGTTGTACCACGAACCCGGGCACCAGTCCGGATCCTTTGACGACCTTGAAGAATGGAATATTTATTGATCTTACCTGGTCATTTGATGAACAATCGGTATACTGGCCCACCAATATTCCCTTCAAACATGAAACGGTATTTGACGGAATAAATGACAAGGGTTTTTATTACTCATCATTTAAATTCAGTGCTGAGGAGCATGGCGGTACCCATTTTGATTCGCCCATGCACTTTGCCCAGGGTGGAAACAGCATTGAGAAAGTTCCGGTGGAGCAGCTCACCGGCGAAGGCGTGGTGGTGGATGTAACGGCAAAAGCGTCAGGCAACAGGGATTATCAGGTGATGACCGCTGATTTTGAGGCGTGGGAAAAGGTGAATGGCCGGATACCCGATGGAGCCATTGTATTGATAAATACCGGTTTTGGAAAATATTATCCCGATAAGGAAAAGTATATCGGAACGTTACTTCCCGGCAAAGAGGGTGTGGCAAACCTACATTTTCCCGGATTGCATCCTGATGCAGCAAAATGGCTGGCCACTGAGCGAAAAATCAAGGGCGTTGGTCTGGATACCCCGAGCATTGATTTCGGGCAATCCAAAGAATTCCTGACGCACCGCATGTTATTCGCCAACAACCTGACAGCCTATGAAAATGTGGCGCATCTCGACCAGCTTCCTCCCAAAGGAATCTGGATCTTTGCCTTTCCAATGAAAATAAAGGGCGGCAGTGGTGCTCCGTTAAGAATAGTCGCCTTAATACCAAAACCAAGCTAATTCCATAAAGATGAGTTTTTTTCCGAAAGTCGTCAGGTTTTTTGACCTATTCAGCAGTCAGAATCAACTGCTGGTCGACAGTGCCGGCACGTTGAATGATCTTTTTAATCATTATACGGGAATTCCCGAGAAATGTGGAAAGATCACAAAGAACGAAAAAGCAGGTGATGATGTTTCGAGAGAAATATCGAAGGCGCTTGCATTGACTTTTATCACTCCGATCGACCGGGAGGATATTCATGCCATCAATCTGGCTCAGGAAGATGCGCTGAACTCCATCAGGGCAATTTCAACCCGGATCGGTCTCTATCAATTCAACCAGATTAAGCCTGGCGCCAGGGAGCTGGTGAATCAGCTGTATTTGATGCATCTTGAAATTTCGCAGATGATTGAGGGGCTGAAGACCCGCAAGGACTCGAATGAGCATGCATTGAAAGTGAAGGAAATGATGATAACTGCTGATATGCTTCTATTGGTGTCAATGGGTGAAATATATGAAAACCAACCTGAGGGTTCCGTCGATTTTATGGATCTTATCAAGTGGTCGCATATCTATGACCGTATGGAGGAGGCTCTTGCAAAAGCTGAAATTTTAGCCAATGTAACTGAAGGAGTATCACTGAAAAATGCCTGATATCTCATTACTTCTGATATTGATTGTAGTCATCGCTGTTATATTTGACTATACCAACGGTGCCCACGACAGTGCGAATGCCATCGCTACGGTTGTTTCCACAAAAGTTCTCTCACCGAAAGCGGCCGTCATGATGGCAGCCGTTCTGAACCTGGTCGGCGCCTTTATCGGCACTGAAGTTGCAACCACGATAGGAAAAGGAATTGTGAATCCGGACATGATCGCCGGAAGTCAGGTATTGATCCTGGCAGCACTCCTTGGCGCCATTTTCTGGAATCTCGTTACCTGGTTTTTCGGTCTTCCATCCTCATCATCCCATGCGCTGATCGGGGGTCTTATGGGCGCGGCCATTGCCTATCAGGGATGGGATTCACTGAACTATACAACGGTCATCAATAAAGTGATTCTGCCGATTTTTCTATCTCCGGTATCGGGATTTATAGGAGGATATCTGCTGATACATCTTGTTGCGTGGCTAACCTATAACTATAAACCCAGGACCATGAACCGGCTTTTTCGCCGGCTGCAGATTATATCCGCGGGATTTATGGCGATGAGTCATGGGAACAATGATGCCCAGAAAACGATGGGTATTATCACTCTGGCTTTGGTGCTGTTCAAGGCCATCCCAACATTCGAAGTTCCTGTATGGGTAAAAATCACCTGCGCGCTGGCCATGACACTTGGAACCGCCACCGGAGGGTGGAAGATCATTAAGACCATGGGGCACAAGATATTCAAAATGGAACCCGTGCACGGATTTGCCGCCGAGACATCTGCATCGCTGGTCATCATGGGAGCTTCAGCACTGGGTGCTCCCATAAGTACCACTCATGTCATTTCATCTTCCATCATGGGTGTCGGATCAGCCAAGCGAATGTCAGCTGTCAGGTGGAAGGTTGCCGGCAACATGGCTTTCGCCTGGGTACTCACCATCCCGGCTTCAGCGATTGTAGGAGCTCTGCTCTTTTACCTGCTGAACTTTATTATCCGATAAATCGCTCAGGCAATCGCTTCATCAAGCGTATTGAAAACTCTGAAAATCGATGTAAACCCGGCAATTTCGAAAATTTCCCTGATATTATCCTGCAGACAGCAAAGATGGAATTTACCACCTGCGGCTGTAATTTTTTTCAACGCCATTAAAAGTACCCTTAACCCCGAGCTGCTAATATAATTAAGGCCGGAGCAATCCACAGCGATCTTTTTGTCGCCGGATTCAATAAATCCAATCAGTTTTTTTTCCAGTTCTCCGTAGTTGGAGGTGTCAAGTCGTCCGGAAATATTAATCACCAGAAATTCGCCTTTTTTAACATCAGTTACTTCCATTTGTATCTAAATTTATTAGTTATTCAATTGATTTGGTCATCGTTAAAATGTTTTTGTTCCCATCGCGCTTATAGGTTACCTCCTCCATAATCTTGCGTACAAAGAAGATCCCCAGGCCGCCTATTTTGCGGTCCTCGATAGAATTTTCGATATTTGGCTCAGCCATCAGCAGCGGATTGAATTCCTTTGCATCATCCTCAATCTGCATCATAATCAGATGATCGTTTTTTTCAAGCCTGATATCGATCTGATGCTCGCTGGTATCCTCATACCCATAGAAAATGATATTGGTTACCAGTTCTTCAAGCACGAGATTGAGGTTCATGGAAAGGCTCATCGGGAGTTCCCACTCTTCCGATATTCCTTCAATAGCCATAGCAAGCTCGTCCAATTGGGCCAGCTGATTTACAATGGATAGATGTTTTTCCATCTCTGTAAGGTTAAATGGGGCTAACCATTATACTTTAAAGAAAGCAGCGTAATATCGTCGGACTGGGCAACACCCATGGCATAGGTATTCACATCATCGGCAATAGTCATGACGATTTTTTCCGCTGAAAAATCCTTCATAGTCTGGAGCAGGCTTTCCAGGCGAGGATCGCCATAAACCTCATCGGCCTTGTTAAAGGCCTCGGTAACGCCGTCGGTGAACAACAGTACTCCATCGCCCGGGCTTAGTATCACCTTTTCAGATTTAAAAGGCTGATCTTCGAAACATCCCAGGATAATATCTCCGGTTGTCGGCACCATCTCAATGGTCCCGTCCTTTTTGAGGATATAGGGCGGATTATGTCCGGCATTAGCATATTCCATCTCGCCGGTTTTCATGTTCATGATGCCGTAAAAAACGGTCACAAACATGCAGGACACACTTTCATTGCATAACAGATTGTTTGCATAATGCATGCATTCGCCGGCAGGCATGCCTTTCAGTCCTGTGGCGCGGATCAGCGTGCGGCTGACGGCCATAAAAATGGCAGCCGGTATTCCTTTTCCCGATACATCGCCGATCACAAATCCCAGCCGGTCGTTGTCGATCATGAAAAAATCGTAGAAATCTCCGCCGACCTCTTTAGCAGCAACCATGTTTGCAAAAATCTCAAAATCCGTGCGATTGGGGAATGGCGGAAAGGTTTTGGGCAGGATGCCCTGCTGGATTTCGCGGGCCACATTCAGGTCGTGGCGTATAGAGATCAGCTGGTCGTGCTCATGTAAAGCCTTCCTCTGGATTAAGGTTTCTTCCAGCGTTTTGTTTATTGTGATCTCGAGATCGTCGAAATTTATCGGTTTGGTAAGAAAATCGAACGCACCGCGGTTCATGGCAACCCGGATATTTTCCATGTCGCCGTATGCCGATACGATAACGGTTTTCAGGGAAGGATTCTTCAGCTCTTTCAATTTTGTTAATAGAGTTAACCCGTCCATCTCAGGCATATTGATGTCCGATAAGATAATCCCGATATCAGGAAACTCTATCAGGCTGGCCAATGCCTCCAATCCGTTGTGAGCAAAAACAAAGTCATATTCCCCGGTGCGGATCTGCTTGCGGAATTTTTGCCGGATTAAGGGTTCCAGGTCAACTTCATCGTCGACCACCATGATTTTCACTTTAAATTGATCATCCATACTCAGAAATGTGTGTTTCGTAAATATAGTTTAAATCAATTAAAAGAGAATCGCCTGCAACACAACTTTAGTGTAAAAGTTGGCCGCTCAGCAGCAACAGATCGGTCTCAGTCAGTTTTAACCTGAACTGAGAGGTCAACATCCTGTTACGCGCTTTTAAAAGATCATCCTGCACCTCCCGCAGCTGAAAGGAGGAAACAGAGCCCACCTTATAGCTGGCCATGGCAAGATCCATGTTCCTTACCGCAAGGAGGAGGTTCTGCTTTTCAAAATCCACCAGTTCCTGCTGATTATGGAATTCGTTGTACATTTTCGCAAGGGTGGATTCCAGCCGGCTCTCCATTTGACGGACACCCAGATCATACGACTGGACAGTGAGGAGTGCATTATTATATTGCCGCTTCAGGTTAAGCCCGTCGAATAGTTTCATGTTGAATGTGAGTCCGTATGAGGGACCGAAATTGCGATTAAGCTGGATAAAATTCGCCTCCGTATTGGAGTGATAATAGTTGTATCCGGCAAAATAATCCAGCGTTGGCCACTGGCTTGCGCGGGCCGACTTCACCTCCAGCTCCCCAACCTCCCTGGTACGGATCGACATCAGCAGGTTCTTATTCGAGGATTTTACTGAATTGAGCAGGGTATCATAGTTCAGGCTCTCAGCCACCGGAATGGTATCAACCACTGAGAACTGTATCGATATTTCCCTGGCGAGCAGATCATTAATGGTTGTTTTTGCGTTTTCGTACAATGCTTTCTGATTGGAAAGACTGGCGATATCCGCATTGAGCTCCACCTGGCCCTTGAGGTATTCCATTTCGGATCCCTTGCCGGTTTCGAACCTGACCTTTGCCAGATCAAGCCTGAGTTTTGAAATTTCCACCTGTTCGGTTAAAAATTGCAGCACCCTGCCCTGTTTCACGATTTCGTAATAAGCTCCGATAATTCTGGCGATTGTATTTTCGATAGTGATCTTTGCATTTAAATCGCTGACCTCCTCCACCTTTTTAAGCTTATCGAGTGTGATAAACATTTTGAGGCCGTCGAAAAGTCTCCAGTTCAAACCGGCCCCTGCGGTGATCAGGTCGGATTTTGCCGCCCGATTATCCAGCTCCGAACCGCTTACGACTTTCACTTTCGCATCATACAGGCCTTTCGCCAGGCCTGCGTTAACACCAACTGAGGGAAGCATACCTGCATTTCCAAGGCTGGCATTGTTTTTGGCTTCCTTTTGCTCATTCTGCGAAATGATAATGCCGTAATTATTGGTTAACCCAATGGAAACAGCCTGTTCCAGCGACATTACCTCCTGGGCGCCGGCCCCTGAGGCCAGCAGAAAAAGCAGTACACCCGTTGCAGCAAATTTTCTCATAAGTTAAAATTCCTCCTCTATATCTGGGTTCGCTTCAACCGTCAGTTCGGTATAATCGATGGTATCCGGGTGAGGATTCCTTGACAGATAGGAATAGATGGCCGGAATCACGTAAAGAGTCAGGAAGGTGGCAAAAAGCAGTCCGCCAACCACTGCAATACCCAGCGATTGCCGGCTTTCGGAGGAGGCTCCGAGGCTCAGTGCAATTGGCAGGATACCCAGGATCATGGCTGAGGAAGTCATGAGGATCGGGCGGAAACGTGAAATCGCTGCACGCTGAACGGCCTCAGTCTTTTCGATGCCCGCAGCCTTTCGCTGGTTGGCAAATTCCACAATCAGTATTCCGTTCTTAGTCACGAGTCCGATCAGCATGATGATTCCGATCTCGCAAAAAATATTGAGGGTCTGGTTAAAATACCAGAGTGAGAACAGGGTGCCGGCGATAGCAAGTGGCACGGTGAAAAGGATGATCAGCGGATCGACAAAGCTTTCAAACTGGGCTGCGAGCACCAGGTATATCAATACAATGGCGAGCAGGAAAATGTAAATCAGGCTGGATGAACTTTCGCGGTAATCGCGTGACTGGCCGGCGAGAGCGGTACTCATGGTAACCGGAAGAACCTTTTTTGCAGCCTCGTCGAGAGCCTTGATGCCATCGCCGATGGTGGCGCCCTCCACCAGACCGGCCGAAACGGTAGCGGAAATGTAACGGTTAAATGAGAATATCGATGAGGGGTTGATGGATTCCTCCATGATGATCAGGTTATCGAGCGATATCAGCTCGCCTGTATTATTACGTACATAAAGGTTTCTCAGGGCATCGGGCCTGTCGCGATCATAGCGCATTACCTGCCCGATAATCTCATACTGCTTGCCCGCCATGATAAAATATCCATACCTCTGGGTGCTCATGGAGAGTTGGAGCGTAAGGGCAATTTCCTGTGTGGATACCCCCAGCAGGGAAGCTTTTTCGCGGTCGATCTTTATCCTCAGTTCGGGCTTGTTCACTTTGAAGTTGGCGTCGACAAACTGAAGAACCTTTATTTTACGGGCCTCATCCAGGAATTTTGGCAAAACTTCCGTTAGTTCTTTCATGCCCGGGGCAAGCAAAACAAATTGAACCGGCTGTCCGGCAAACCGGTCGCCGATGGTGGGAGGTTCAAAAGGCATCGATCGTATCCCGGTTATGGCGGGAAGATCGCGGGTAACCTTTTTAAAAATCTGATGTTGTGAGATGTTACGGTCCTTGCGGTCGGTGAGGTAAACAATTTCCTGGGCCTTGTTCGGGTTATCGATGGTTCCGAGGCTCGGGGATATCCAGGTAAAGGCAATAGTGGCTTCGGGAATCGAGTCGGCCACATACTGGTCGACCCGGGCCGCAAAGGAGGTCATGAATTCATAGGAAGATCCTTCCGGGGCGAGGAGTGGTATGCGGATATTTGAGCGGTCCTCGGAAGGCGCCAGCTCCGAATGCAGGGATTTGTAGAAAACTCCGATCAGAAATATGAGCAGGGCAAAAATCGGAAAAACCAGCCATCTCCGCTTCACGAACCATTTAAGCGAATAGCGGTATCCGCGGTTCATCCCCAGGAAGAACGGCTCGGTATTTCTGATGAGCCAGTTTACGTTGAGGTGCCTCTGGACTTTAAGTATCCTGGAGCACATCATCGGAGAAAGCGTAAGAGCCACAAAAGCGGATATGAGCACTGAGCCGGCTACCACGATCGCGAATTCCTTGAACAGGCGGCCTATCAGTCCCTGAAGGAACATCACCGGAAGAAATACTGCCGCCAGGGTGATCGTAGTGGAAACCACTGCAAAGAAAATCTCCTTCATCCCTTTGTGGGCAGCAACCATCGGATGTATTCCGGTATCGATTTTGGTATAGATATTTTCGAGTACCACGATGGCATCATCGCAAACAAGTCCAATGGCGAGCACGATGGCCAAAAGGGTAAGGACATTGATGGTGAGTCCCATCAACGCCATGATGATGAACGATCCGATAATAGAAACCGGGATGGCTACCACCGGAATGATGGTGGAGCGCCAGTCGCGGAGAAAGATGAAAATGATCAGCACCACCAGAAGAAGCGAAAGAATCATGGTCTGTTCAACCTCCTTCACCGCACCGCGCTCAAACTTGGTGAAGTCGTAGCCTATTGTGACTATGTAGGTGGACGGGATCTCTTTTTTGATGATCTCTATGCGTTTGTAAAATTCATTGGCAATGGCAATATTGTTGGCTCCGGTTTGGGGAACTATCCCGATGGCTATCTGAGGCAGTCCGTTGACCAATACCGTTGACCGGTCGTTTTCCGGATAAAGCTCGGCATTGCCTACATCGGAGAAGCGGATGATATTGCCCTTCTCCTGTTTGATAATGATATTGTTGAACTGCTCAGGGGTCTGGAGTAATCCGATGGTCCGGATGGTGAGCTCGGTGAGCGAACCTTCAATGCGACCGGAAGGAAGCTCAATATTTTCGCGGCTCACTGCACGCTCGATATCTGAAGCAGTGATTCCGTTGGCGGCCATTTTAAACGGGTCGAGCCAGAGCCTCATGGAATATTTCTTTTCTCCGATTATCTTGATTTCGCCCACGCCGGGGATGGTTTGCAACCGGTTTTTGATCGTATTCTCTACCAGGTCGTTCACCTCCATAGTATTATGAACGCTGCTGCTGACGCTCATGAAGATGATGTTGTTGGCGTTGGCGCTCAGCTTTTCGACGATTGGAGGATCCACATCCTTGGGCAGAAGCCTGATCGCTTTGGATACCCTGTCGCGCACATCGTTTGCAGCAGATTCCATCTCTTTTCCGAGATTGAATTCAACAGTTATGAGGCTCGACTGGTCCGTTGAGACTGAAGTCAGCACGCGGATGCCTTCTATACCGTTAATAGCATCTTCCAGTGGCTCGGTGATCTGGGCCTGGATGATTTCAGGGTTGGCGCCGGAATAGGTTGTATTAACGGTAACCACAGGCGGGTCCATTTCCGGATATTCGCGGATTCCCAGGGAAAAGAAGCTGACTATCCCGAAAATAAGCAGGAGCAGGGTAAATACTATAGCCAGTACCGGTTTGTTAATACTCAGTGATGACAGGCTCATCTCAGTTGATTTTAACGATGGTAATCGGGGTTCCGTTCTTTATCTTAAGCAGGTTGGTCGTTACCAGGCTGTCGCCCGACTTCAGTCCTTCGAGAACCTGTATATAATCGCGATTTCTTACGCCTGTTTTGACTGTTACGGAGCTGGCGGCGCCGTTATGTCTTACGAATACCGTGTAGCCTTTGATCGATGGAATCAGCGCGGATGTGGGAATGAAAATGCAGGGTGTGGATTCCAGCAGGTTCAGTGAAATTTTGGCAGAGGTTCCCGGAACCAGGCTGCCATCCTTATTATCGGCATCAGCCCTCACCAATAGTGTTCTGGTCCGCTGATCCACAGCCGGTTCAAGGGCCTCCACAGTTGCGGTACGCTCTTCGGGAAAATAATCGGTCCGGTAGGTGATTTGCGATCCTAATGCCAGGTTTCTGGAATATCGTTCGGGTATTGAAAAGTCGATTTTCATGCGGCTCACATCCTGGAGGTTTGCCAGCACCATGCCCGGGGTAACCAGTGCGCCTTCGCTCACACTCCGCATACCTATTTTTCCGGCAAACGGCGCTTTGATCCCGGTTTTGGCAAGATCCACCTTCAGCACATCGATTTCAGCCTGAAGGGTGCGACGTTTATTGGTCACTTCATCAAAACTCTCCTGGCTCATTCCCCCTCTTGCCAGCAGCACTTTATCGCGGGCCTCGTTGGCTTCGGCGTATTGCAGCTCTATCGCCAGCCTGTTGATTCTGGCTTCGATATCTGCCCCATCCAGTTTAAAGAGCAGCTGACCGGCTTTCACGCTGGCGCCCTCCTTCATCAGGACAGAAACAATCTTTCTCGAGATTTCGCTCACAATATCAACATGTTCGCGCGCATGAACCGAGCCAACCGTTTCAACCTGGTAATTTACCGAGGTATCTCTGGCAATATAGCATTCGACGGGGATTGCAGCGACAGCCACGGTAGCCGCCGGTTTTACGGTTTTAGTTGTTAATACGGTCAATTTTAGAATGACCAGGCCACCAACAACCACCGCAAATCCTAAAATGATGAATATCTTTTTCATCCTTTGGTATATTTACTGGCAAAGTGATTTGCCTATAAATATACAAAAATCAGAGTTTCAAAGAAACCATGAACTGATTACCTGAAATGGGACCATAAGCACGCGAATATCCGAATGAGAGCGTTGATTTCAGCAGGGAGAACAGCACGAGTTCAAGATCAAGCTGTGCTCCTGCGGCAAAATAATTTTCCCTTGGGGTTAATACACGGTCTTTCTGCTGCGGCAAGCCGTTATAGATGTTTGTTGCCATACCCATTCCAAAGAGGGAGAGCCGGGCATAAGTGCTGTAAAAGCCCAGGAATCCGAGTTTGCGGAAGCGGATGGGTTTCAGGTTGACTTCCGTCATCAATTTTCCATAATTCATGGCACCGATCTCATCGATCTCCACGCCCGGGAAGCTCGACATTTCCCGAAATTGCTGGGCTGAGCGGTAATCGATATAATTGTTTCCAAAACCGCCGAAATAGAATTTCGAGTTTGATTTATCCGAGGCACCGAAGCTTTGTCCCATGGAAGTCCGGAACCAAAGTGATGAATTGCGCCATGGAAGCAGAAAACCAAAATCGAAATTATTGATCAGCTGAGGGAAAAGCGCCACCTCTGTTGAACTCGTCGCGAGACTGGAGTAAGCATAGGCATTCCAGTCGTAGCCCTGTTCCGGCTCAATGGCACCCAGGGATTTGCGCAGGTAACTTTTATGGAAGTTCACCAATGCCACATACATGTTCTTGAAATCCGAGGCTACATTTTGGTAGGAAGGCAGGGTTTCCAGATCTCCGTAAGCACTGATCCGTGCATTCAATTCTGTTTTCGTGGGGGCAAGCCGGTTGAACAGCTTATAATATTTTGCCGTTAAGGAATATCCTGCCCTGCTGAATTTGGTGGGGCCGAAGAGATCATAGAAATCCGCATAATTATAGGTTGCGCTGAAGGTCCAGTTCCAATAGGTATAATCCATGGCCAGATGCAATTTCTGTTTTGTTGCGAGAGATTCGTATGGAGAAACGGCCAGTTTAACTTTGAGGGAGTTGAGCCCGAGCGGGTCCATGAAATTGAACCGGTAACCGCCGGCAATATAGTTTTTGTATCCCTGTACAATCGGATAGGCACCGGCCATTTTTAATTCTTTTACCGGGTGGTATGTCTTTTCGATCGCATGAAGGGAATCCAGGTTGACCACTGATGGGGGTGGCAGTCGCCAGGATTCCACGATGGGGTATTTCAGATAGATTTTCTGACCCAGGAATTCGATTGCATTAACATCGGGCAGGGTATCGATTTTCATGATCCCGGGGGTCATCCCTTCAGGGGAATATTCCAGAACGAACATGGAGTCTCTGGAGAGAGGAACCGGTCTGAAAAACCCGCTGGTTGCATTGGTAAGAATCTCCGCCTTATGGGTATCCAGAGAAATTCTGAAAACATTGGATACACCAGTATAATAGGATGTCCCATAAATGGATTTGCCATCCGGGGCGAAAACGAAATTTGCAGCCGGGTTGTCCTCGAATTCATAAATCCCGGTGAATTCCGTTTTGCCTGCCAGGAGATCAGGAATCTGAATCAGCACCAGATTTTGTTTACCCTCCACATTTGATAATGTTCCGGATATGGCAAGGCCGTCGGGGGAGATATCCAGGTCGGCGAGATCTTTTCCGAAAGGCAGGGTGTAGAGTTCCTTCCAGGTATTATACGGGGGCGCTAAGCTGATCAGGGTTGATCGGCCACTCATACTCTGAACACCGTATATGCACTTGTCTTTACGATTGAATACCAGGTTACCGGCCCGGGTGTACTTAATCAGGTTATTTACCCGGCCGGTTCGTACATCAATGGACTGCAATCCGCGCCAGTCGGAATTATGTGTGGAGGCAAAGAGAGTTTTGCTTGAATCGTCGTAGGCCAGGCTGGTCACATAAAAGAGCCCCGGTGTGGGCACCTGCGCCACGGTTCGCCTTGTTCCGGTTTTCAGGTCGATGCATTCGATATGAGCCAGCTTGCCGGGATAATTCACTGCAACGTAAACTTTTCCTTCCTCCCGGTCGATACAGGGTCTGGAAACCGATCCCATGGGTTCCTTTGCAATTTTGCGGTATCCGGTTACCGGCTGCTTGTTTATTACGGATAGGTTAGCCTTCTGGAAATTCATTTCCCAGGCAATCCATTTTTCCCATTCTTTCCGGACCGGGGTTTTATACACTTCTTTAAACTGGCTGGCATAAAATCTCCGGCTGGTATCGGTTCGGGAATAAAATTCTTTAAGCTTTTCCATTCCATAGTGATAGGCCAGATAGCTTACGAACCGGGTTCCATACAGATAGGAATTCACTCCGACCTGAAAGTCGACCGTTGTACCTTCTGTCTCCAGTCCGATTACATTATAAAAGAAGCTGCTGTCGCGGACCATGGTCCGGAAAACCATCTCGTCATATCCGCCCATCACACGGCCGATGCCGCCCGACATCCAGGTCTCCATGAATACGGCAATACCCTCATGGTACCAACGCGGGGAATACCAGCGGGGGGTAGTAATATAGCTGTAAAACAGGGTAAGAGGATCGCGGTTATCCGGCATCACTTTGCCTCCGAAAAACTTTTGGATGTTCCGGTCGGCTTTTGATGATTTATCGCACATCACCTGGTGAGCCAGTTCATGGCTCATGAGCCATTGCATTCGCTCGTTGGAAGGGATTACTGAGAAGGTATAATCGAAGGGAGAAACACCGATACTCAAAAAATTCCAGGGGATAACATTTGTGCCACCGTTACCAGCATCGGAAAAATCGTTAAAAAGAATATTGGTAGGTCCGGAAGTTGCATAATCCCAGAACTGCTTATGAAATGCCAGTGCATTTTCAAAGGAGCGCACGGTATGCGGTACCAGGTACGAGGTGTTTTTATCAGGAAATACCAGCTTCAGGTTTGAGGTCCGGTATTCCTGAAGTACTATATTCTTTTGCGCGGCCAGCGGGCTGAACAAGGCAGCCAGGATAAAAACCAGCCATTTACCGAAGAATCTGTTTTCTATCATTCAGGCCGATATAGCTATGAGGTTGGCAACCAACTATTAAAAAAGGATCCCATGCAAAAAGTCAGTAGCGAAATAGATTCCAATATTTTCCGGGCTATTCAAAAGAAACTCCAGCTGCACACTATTCATGGCTCCCAGTCCGATCCCGGTGAAGCCGGTTTGTAAATCGTAATTCGACATAACAAGTTTCAGTCCATCCTGGGCAAGAATCACGACTCCGATTATGCCGGCAGCGATAACGCTGAGATCCTGCTTGCCTAATAGTATATTGAGATCGGCCATGCTGGAACCAATAAAAGAGAGGGTTTCTCTGTTATATAGGATTCCTGATAAACCGGGCGATTGCGCAGCAACCAGGTAATTCAGCTCCTGGCTGCTTATCGCCTGAAGTTTATCCCGGGCAAAAATTTGAAGTTTATCCTGGGCATAAGACTGTAGTTTATCCTGGGCTCCAAATAATTTGTATATATCTGACTGCGACATCAGGGCATAGCTGCATAGGTGGGTACACAAAGCTTGATCCTGAACCATCCCTGCCAGTTGTATGCCCTGGATAAGAAGTTGATCACGGATTGACTTCAGTTTTTTCAGTTCCTCCTTACGCTCCTTCATGATACCGCTGCTGACCAGATAGTTATCCATTCCTTTGAGGGCAGATTCGAGTACATCATCGCGTTCGCCAAGGGTTTTAACATAATTTCCAAAATCACGCAGGGTTTTTTCCATATCAGCCGACTGATCGACATCTTCCTTAAAGTAAAATCCCTTTAGCAGGCGGATCGTGTTACCCAGCGTTTCATTGTTGTTTTTGATAAAGGCGGAATAGTCCTTCAGGAGCATCAGTTGGGTAAATCCTGCATCCTTGCCGGTAAGGCCCTGCTCCTGGAAAACGTTGACGCAATTATCAATTTTAACACAGAGATCCTTTGTGAAAACCGTAAAATAGACCAACCCCTGGAGCGTTTTTTTCAGCTCAACGGTGTCGGCTGTTAATTTGCTCCTGAGCTGAACATCCTTTTCAGTCATCTGACTTTTATGATATTTACTGGCTTTCCCGAAAGTTCCCGAACTTTTTCCCTTGAAAACCGGCGGAAAATTGATTGCGAAAGCGATAATGATTACCACAGTCACAACCACTGCCCCGATCAGGATTTTAGTTTGCTTTTTCATACCAATATGCTTTTTTTATTGCTTGTTGATGGTCACTCTATTTTGATAAACCTGACTGCCGCTGCGGTTAATTGTCAGGGTTATGTCATGCTGGAGTTTATTTTTGTTTGAGAGTTTAATCCCTATTTTATTGATTCCGGTACTTTGGATAAACACCTGGCCGGCCGATGTGGAAATTTTTGATTGCTGGTCGAGCACTTCGTTAACGACCACCAGCAGTTCGAAATCATCAGGATTATATTCAATCGTTGATTCTATCATTTCATCGGATGCATTATCGAGATAGAGTTCTGCCAGGCTCTTAGAATATCGGGTGCGCAAAGCCGTCTTCATCTGCCATCCCTGGAAGTTCAGTATGTCGCCCGAAGTCCAGTCTTCCGGTGAACTCTGGCCCGACAATGTACCTTTCATTTCATTATCATTGAATAAATTCGGTTTGAAATCAGCTTTGAACAGACTGAAAATAAAGACTCCGATAAAAATCCCTGCAACCAGAGTGAATCCGTAAATGAAGGCGGGTTTTTGCCAAAAACTACGAACGATTTTCACATTGCTGCCGTCGGCAGGTTTTGCATATTTCTTTTGATCTACCTGTTTCATAATTTCAAGTTTTAGGTCTGGTTCTGATAAATTATTTTTTGAAGTCATTAATCGGTCATGAATCGCTTTGCATTGTTTTTCAATCAGGGCCGCATCCGGGTGTTCATCAAGGTACCGCCTGAGTTCAGCCTGTTCTGGCTCAATCAGTTCCCCATCGAGATTCCGGTAAATCTGTTCTATGAAATTGGAATCATTCATAATCCGGAAATCCTTTCTTAATCATTATTTTCCGTAAATTTTCCCTTGCCATAAAGAGCCTTGATCGCACTTTTTCCACAGATATATTATTGATCCCGGCCATTTCCTCGTAAGATAATTGATTGTAATATTTCAGTACGAGGAGGCTTCTGTAATCAGGCGAAAGCTCTTGCATTCCACTGTCGAGCATTCCGTAAGCGCGTTCCTGCATGCCGGGATTCTGTTCATCGGCCGCAAGGTGTTCTGTATGGTTCAGCTGGTCGAGATGAGGATGTTTCCTGATCCATGTGATGGTTTCATTGATAGCGATCCTGTATATCCAGCTAAAAAACCTGTACTTCCAGTTGAAGCTCCCAAGCTTTTCAAAAACCTTCACAAAAATATCCTGTGTAAGGTCCTTTGCTGTTTCCACATCGCCAACCATCCTGAGCACCATTTTATAAATTATTTTCTGATATCGTTCAACCAGGATCTCAAAGGAATTGACATCTCCCCGAATCACTTCGTAAACAAGTTCATTGTCGTCCTTTGTTACCATAATTACTTCCAAATCAAGAATAGTTGGTTAAGTTATTGAATTTTCAATTGCGAAAGCTTCCACAGGTCTTTTCGGTTCATTCGGAGTACCGGGGCAATAGCCATGCATCCGCCCCTGCCTATATTCTTCCGCAGAGCCTCCAGTTCATTCAGTTTTTCGGCCAATTCAGGATCGTGCGGGATTTCCAGATCATTTTCCTTTAACATGATATAGCTTTTTGCCCTGATCGACAGTTCCAGGTACAAACTGATATAGCAGTACATATCGAAAACAATCTCTGATGGAAAGTGAGTTTTTATGGACATAAGGAATTCTCCGGTACGCGTTTCTGTAAAGCGGCCTTTCCTGATCATTTTCAGGATGTTCACTTCCGAATCGAATTCCAGCTCCAGCCAGTCGCGGATTGATTTTTCGTTCAGGCTGAATATTATCATGACGGTGATTGGGATAATCAACATCATTATAACGGTAGATATCAGGGGAGAAACCAGAAACTGGTTAAACAGACCGTGGATAAACATAGCGGCCAGGGCACCTGAAATACCGGTAACAACCAGGTTTGACTGGCGGTTTTGCGCGCCCATGCAAAGGATTCCGAATATGGCGGTAGCGCCGCCGTGCATGATGGCCGTACCGAAGCCCCTTGTTATCCAAACCATCGGATTGGCCTCCCCGGCTCCATATTCAAAAAGATAGAACAGGTTTTCGACCAGTGAAAAAGCTGCACCGATGGAAAATCCATAAACTGCTGCATCGATCATAAATCCTATTTTGCTTGTTTTAATCAGAATCCAGATCAGGGTAAACTTGAGTGTTTCCTCTACCACCGGGGCGATGAAGCCCGAGTAGGTATTGAAGTCCACGCGGAGACTGTTGATCAGGAAAGTATTTGCAAAGTAGCTCAGTCCGGCGCTGGCAATTCCCCACCCCAGGCAGATCAGCAGCAATTTCTTGCTGACAAGTTTCAGGCTGTCGAGGTACAGCATCATGATTAAAAGAAGAAAAACAGGAATCAGGCTGATGAGCAGTTTAGTTACCATAAATGAATTATTTAATCATTACGCGTACTGATTTGTATGCGGGCGTTTCGCATTCGCTGCAGGTATTGTTGATAGAGAGCAATGGGTTTATTTCGGGGAAATAAGCAGCCACACAGCCTCTTTTAATTGGATAAGGGATTGCGTAGTAACCTTCCATTTTTC
>CAILAQ010000689.1 GCA_903832165.1 uncultured Bacteroidota bacterium
AGTTGCCCGGCCCCCCACAAGGTATGAAGAACCTTACGACCCTGCCCGGGATATGATTGGTTAATACGGGCAAGTACAAGATTGTGCGCGACACCTTCTACCGGCAAATGAAAGTCGGTTAATTCAGGTACAAGTGCCATTTTAATCATGGGTTTAAATAATCGCTCTGTAACCCAGGCAAGCCAGGCATCTTCCTGGGGAGGTATACCCACAATTGTAGCCGGATAGACGGCTTTCCTGCGATGTGTAATGGCGGTGATATGAAATACCGGAAACTTATCTTCAAGTGAATAAAAGCCCGTGTGATCACCAAAAGGACCTTCAGTCCTTAATGGTTCCTGAGGATCCACATATCCTTCCAAAACAAAGTCACAATCTTCGGGAATCCATAAATCCTGAGTCAGGCATTTAACAAGTGACACCGGTTTTCTCCGGATAAACCCAGCAAGCAAATATTCATCAATCCCGTCAGGCAGAGGAGCTGTTGCGCAATAAGTATAAACCGGGTCGCCTCCAAGGGCAACGGCAACAGGCATCCTTTTCTTCAACTTCAGATACTCCTGATAGTGACGTGCTCCAGTTTTATGCATATGCCAATGCATTCCGGTAGAAGACGAATCAAAAACCTGCATTCGGTACATGCCAAGGTTGGGATTACCGCTTAAAGGGTCTACCGTATGAACAAGTGGTAAAGTAATAAAGGGACCACCGTCATATGGCCAGCAAGTTAGTATAGGTAGTTTGTAAAGATTTGGCATCATCTCAACAATCTCCTGTGAAGCACCTTTGCCTCTCTTTCTTTTCGGAATCCATCTCGAGGCCTTTCCTAACAAAGGAATTTTCCTGAGTTTACCAGCAAAGCCAGCATTTACGCCTGTCAGCATAATAATCATATCCTGCATATCAGAAGCAAGCTGTTCAGGAGATCGATCACCAAATGCTATTTTGATGCGCTCTTCAGACCCTAAGGAATTTATCAAAACAGGATAATCAGTACCTGTATTTTCGAGAAGAATAGCTTTTCCACCGAGTTTTTGTCCAGAAAATCGATCAGCAATTTCAGTTATTTCCAGGAACGGTGACACTTCGGTTTCAATACGAATAAGTTCACCTGCCTTTTCCAACCTTTTAATAAAACCTGTAAGATTCATTACACACTTTTACTTATAACCTACAAGATAAAAAAAACCCGGGTAATGTTTACCCGGGTTTTTTTGCAAAACAAAAATTGCGATTATTCCTTTACTTCGCCTTCTTCAGTCTCAATAATAGCTTCAGGAGATTCTTCTTCAACCTTTGCAGCTTCTTCAACTTTCTTCTTAGCTGTTTTTAGCGCTGGTTTCTTTTCAGTTGCAGCAGCAGCTTCATCAGTGGCTTTTGGAGCAGCTTTTCTGGAACGACGTGTAGTTTTAGTTTTAACCTCAGCTTTTGCAGAGAGCATAGCTTCGTTAAAATCAACCAATTCTATGATACACATCTCAGCACTATCACCAAGACGAGTTCCCGTCTTCAGAATTCGGGTGTATCCACCTGGCCTGTCGCCGATCTTTTGAGCAACCTCACGGAAGAGTACAGTAACTGCATCTTTGTCGCTCAAATAGCTGAATACAGTTCTACGTGAATGCGTTGTATCCTCTTTAGCCTTTGTTATCAATGGCTCAACAAATTTCCGAAGTGCTTTTGCCTTGGCAACTGTTGTACTAATCCTTTTGTGCTTGATCAGGGAACATGCCATATTGCCTAACATAGCGTCGCGATGAGAAGCCGTTCTCCCTAAATTATTCTGTTTATCACCGTGTCTCATTGTACTTTTCCTTATTCCTTATCTAACTTGTATTTAGCTACATCCATTCCAAAGTTCAAATTCATTATTTTCAGTAAATCCTCGAGTTCAGTAAGAGATTTTTTACCAAAATTCCTGAATTTCAACAGGTCATTTTTATTGTAGGCAACCAGATCACCGAGAGTTTCGACATCAGCAGCTTTCAAACAATTCAGCGCTCTGACCGAAAGGTCGAGGTCGGTAAGTTTTGTCTTGAGTTGTTGTCTCATGTGCAGAACTTCTTCATCAAACTCTTCGCTATCCATTTTCTCGTCTGATTCCAAGGTAATCTTGTCATCAGAGAATAGCATAAAATGATGAATCAGAATTTTTGCAGCTTCTTTTAAAGCATCTTTCGGATTAATGGAACCGTCGGTTTTGATTTCAATGATCAGCTTTTCATAGTCGGTTTTCTGTTCGACCCTGAAATTCTCCACCATATACTTGACGTTTCTGATAGGCGTAAACACTGAATCCAGTGCAATAACACCGATTTCCGCATCTTCAGTTTTATTTTCATCGGAAGGAACATAACCACGACCCTTATTAATCGTAATAGTCATTTGCACCTTCACAGCCGGATCCATCCGACAGATAAGCAGATCAGGATTCAGAATTTTAAAACCGCTAAGAAAATTATTCAAGTCTGCGGCTTTAAGCTGATCCTGTCCAGTTACACTTACAGTAACCCGCTCATCTTCTACACCTTCGATTTGTTGTTTAAACCGAACTTGCTTCAGATTAAGGATAACTTCGGAAACATCCTCCATTACTCCTTTAATTGTTGAGAATTCGTGGTCAACTCCTTCAATTTTCACGGTGGTGATAGCGAATCCCTCGAGCGAGCTTAAGAGAATCCGGCGAAGGGAGTTACCGATAGTAATCCCATAGCCCGGTTCAAGTGGCCGGAATTCGAACTTTCCATAATTGGAGTCCGATTCAAGCAGGATAACCTTGTCAGGTTTCTGAAATGATAGAATGGCCATTGATCAGGATTTTACGTTTACTTGGAATATAATTCGACGATAAGCTGTTCCTTAATGTTTTCAGGAATTTCTGTTCTTTCAGGAATACTCAGAAATTTACCAGACATCATGGTATGATCCCATTCCAACCAGGCATATCTGGATCTGGCGGAAGAGGAAAGAGAGTCTAAAATGACTTCCAATGATTTCGATTTTTCACGAACACCGATAACATCGCCTGGTTTTACAAGATACGATGCAATGTCAAGAACTTTTCCATTAACCACAATATGACGATGGTTAACTAACTGCCTGGCAGCTGCACGCGTTTTCGAAATACCGAGACGGTAAACGACATTGTCCAGGCGGCTCTCGAGGAACTGCAGTAATACCTCACCGGTAATCCCTTTAGTTCTCTGAGCTTTATGGAACAGGTTCGCGAACTGCTTTTCGAGAACACCATAAGTATATTTAACTTTCTGCTTTTCTTTCAGTTGTGTACCATATTCTGAAAGCTTCTTTCTTCTTCTTGAAGGACCATGGAATCCTGGTGGATAATTTCTTTTATCAAAATATTTATCCGCGCCGTAAATCGGTTCCCCAAATTTTCTAGCGATTCTGGTCTTTGGTCCAGTATACTTAGCCATCTAACTCTGATTTTTCGTTTGTTAATTCAATTTTCTTAGACTCTTCTGCGTTTTGGAGGACGACAGCCGTTGTGCGGCAATGGCGTTACATCGACAATCTCGACAACCTCAATCCCGCTGTTATGAATCGTACGGATAGCAGATTCCCTGCCGTTACCCGGACCTTTTACAAATACCTTTACTTTTCTCAGTCCAAGGTCATAGGCTACTTTAGAAGCATCCTGTGCTGCAATCTGAGCGGCATAAGGGGTATTCTTTTTTGATCCGCGGAAACCGTTTTTCCCGCTTGACGACCAAGAAATAACCTGTCCGGTGTTGTTGGTAAGGGAAACAATGATATTGTTAAATGAAGAGTG